>NZ_JARVRE010000025.1:0-25749 GCF_030209855.1 Agrobacterium sp. lyk4-40-TYG-31 | reverse complement strand
TTTTCCGCAAGATCGATCGCTGGGGAAATCTGTCCAAACATGCGCTGGAACCGGGCGCCATCAACGCGATCCTGAAACAGCGTGTGGTTATGGCCGGCCTGGAACCGAGGGAGTTTTCGGCCCACGGGCTGCGATCCGGATATCTGACGGAAGCCGCGAACCGGGGCATTCCGCTTCCCGAAGCGATGGAGCAATCACGCCATCGTTCTGTTCAGCAGGCATCCAGCTATTACAACAATGCCACACGACGCAGCGGTCGAGCCGCACGAATGTTGTGATGGAAAGGCTCGGAACGTAGTCCATGACAATCCTGTTCAAAACGACGATCACTGAAGACAAGGCATTTGCAAAGATTGAGGAAGCGCTGAACACCGGCCGAGAATACGACGGCTATTTCAGTGTTGCCGACGATGGTGGCGAGACGCCTCTGTCGTGGGGACCCTCCATGAGCGGCGAAGAATTTCTGGCGAACGTCAGAGAAATGCTGGAAGTGACATGGAAAGCAGCCCGGTTTTGGGTTGTCTACGACCGTCGAGAGGATCGTGGTGATCCTGACGCCATCGCGATGCGCAATGCAGCGTTTCGGATCACCCGCGGATATAACGGTGTCATCGTAGCTTCGTTGAGCCTTCTGGGACGGAAAGACGCTCTACAAGATCTTGAACTGGTTTTTGTCTGTTTCAGAGAGGATTTCCAACGTCGCAACTTTAGAATTCGCTTTGAGAACAAACCCATTACACCCCATTGATGCGGAGCCAGCTTTGCACCGATTTCGTTGAAAAACTCGTTGGATTGGCTGCTCATCCTCCCGTTTCTTTGGGGTGGATCACCATGATGATCTCAGCTGTCGAGCGACAGCTGGTGCTCAGTTTCAGCTCGGTCAATTTGATCGTAATGTTTTGGCCGGATCCACAAATACCAGCACGTTAAAGCCCTCCCCTGCATCGAAGCGGTTGTCATCCAGAAGATGGTTGCCCTGCGCTTCCATAAACCACTTTGCCGTATCCGCATCGTAAAGCTCCGCAATCGTCGCCTTGATCTTCGATTTGACCTCGATCAAAGCCTCAAGCTGGTTTATGGCGGGTATAAAGAGCAATCGGGAAGAGGAAAATCTGAGTAATCCCTTGGGCCTAATCGGTAAAGCACTTGCCGAGGACTTCCGGTTCACAACCAGGACACTTACTCCAAATCGACTTATGGTCGATCTTAATGGTGAGCGTTATCGTGCCGAAGAGTTCGGCTACGCGGTGGCCTCTAGTTCATCGGCTTTGGCCGACCTTGCTGCCAATCCGGAAACGCCAGCCTTTCTGTTCGGCGACATGGGAGCGGCCACCGGTCTATTCCTGGTGGCGCTGGCGCTCGGGCCGCGCCCAGCTTTCGCATCTGCGTTTCGGCAAGTGGGCGAACCTGACCGTACACTTGTATCAACCAGTTCATACCATACCGAACGCCGTGCGGTCGCTGTTATCGAACGTTCAAGTTACGATTCTGAAGGATGCTGAAATGGCAAAGCTGTTGAGTTTCAGCGAGATTTAATCCGTTTTTCCATTTCGCGTTAGCCCACCAGATCCGGTGTAGTGAATTGCCCGACAACAATTTTATACGGCGTAAGTGGATCACGAGGAAACGGATAAATGGTTCAAACTCTAATGAAAACGAACAAATAAGGGAACTAGAGAAATGTTGTATTCCATCTACGGCGGAAAGAATCACCCTGAGTGCAAGCTCCAAGCCACAGATCACGATGCTTGTCGCAGTTCTATGTACAAGGGTGAGGTCTACAACGGCGATTTCAATGCAGACGATTTCAACAGAGACGATTTCCACTTTACGGATGTCATTGAGTCGTTCTGCGTCCCGGTCTTCAACGATAAGTTCAAACTGGCCTGCGAAGCGATTACTCACGGTGCCGTTTCTTTCCGACGAACAAACGTCATCTGGGGCAAAGAAAACCTGCTTGAATGGGTCGGCGACGAAATAAAAGGATTCTACGTCGTGCGTCCTAAGATCGTTGATATAATTGACGAGAGCAAAAGCCCTACCCAATTCTGGCCGAAGCTCAAGAAGTTCAAGCATCAGGATTACGTCATAACCGGCCTCCCAGATACTGAAATTGGCGTCTTCGTTGATTTAAAGAGGCCGCATCTATTCATTATTACAGAAGACATGAAGCGTTCGCTTGATGCTCACGGCATTCAAGCGTCTTTCGAGGAGCTTCCCGTCGTGACATGAGGTTTGAGAGAAGCTACGGTCCGCATGTTGCGAATTAGGTTGGCGTCATACTATTACCATTGTGATTAAGCGTACAGAAATGATCCCGTCAACGTGAGAAATAACAAGGCGTTATCATTCGTATCGGCATCGGGGCCCCCTGCCTATTTACACGCGGCTCTTGATGCATTAGACAGGCTGGCGCGCGACGCACTTACGCGCATTGTCATCGGACAGGATCGCGCGACGCGATTGTGGGTCTGGGCTGAACGTTCCGATCCATTGATGGCGCGCTCGATCGCAGAGACGGAGGTGATGTAGCGTGATCGCCTGCGCCGTTCGTAATCTATGGATCGCGCAGCCGACCGGGTTCTGGTGACAACCGCAATCGGGTGAAGCTTGCCGGTCGATAACCGCGATCTTAGCTTCCTGTACGCTCTCCAAGGTCCAGGCTCGTAAAGCGAGAAGCTATCGTTCAGAAAGCGTAACCTCCGCCTCTTCCAATGCCGCCGCGATCATCGGATTTAGAGGATCGAGTCGAGCTGCTTCCTTCAAATCAGCGACGCCTTTCTCGATCTCGCCGAGGCGGGCACGCGCGAGGCCCCGGTAGCCCCAGGCCAGCGCCATCTTCGGATCCAGAGCAACGGCACGATCGAAATCCTGCAGCGCAGCAGCGAAATCGCCGGTCATTACTCGGACGGCACCGCGGCTATGCCAGATCACTGCTCGTTCGGGCACGCGCTTTACCTCGCCAACGAACGGTTCCGCGAAGATGCGGACGAGGCAGTCTACGTCTGTCCCGGGAATGCCGCTTATGTCACATGCCCGTCCTGCGCGCTGACGCGCGTCAGGGTCCTCCCGTCTCGATAGACGAGTTGGAGGCCGTGCTCGCGTTCCCAGTCGCAGGCGCAGGCTAGCGCGATGTAGATCGCCGGCTCCCCATCGGAATCGTCCTTCACGACCTGCAACTCCTCGTTGGAGACGTGCTGCCAGATCTCGGCCGGGTCCGAAATCCCGTACATTGCCTTGTCGGCTTCGTCGTCAGGGCCGATTGCTTCTAGAAACTCCTTGCAGTTCGCCAGCACAGCCGGCGAGGCCGCCAGCCGGTCCTCGCGCGTTAGCGCGAGGAAGTTCGCGAGCGCCGCGTCGATCCGCTTGGCGTCGCTCGGCCCGATATCCTGCAGCAGCACAGGCAGCGCGCGGCCGTCGAAATAGGGGATCGATAAGGGGGCGGCGAACCATGTGTCGCCGTAGTCGTCGGGTCGGACCCTGCCGAGTACGATCGATGAGAAGACGCGCGGCTTTGGTCTCGGCTTCGCCGCTTCGAACCTGCCGGCGAGCTTCGCGAACGCCGCCTCGCGCTCCGCCTCAGTCTCCGAGCGCGAGAGGCTGCGCAACTCCTGCATGTTCGTCGTCACCGTGCCGGTCGCCGTGTCGATCTCGAAACCCGCCACGGGGATAGTGGTGGTCACGCGGAGCCCCTTGTACGTCACGCTGGAAGGCAGCCGGAAAAAGGTCTGGAAGCCGACCATTCCGACGACGAGCACATGGCCCGCCTCCTTGCCAGCGATCGGCTTGCAGAATGCGTGCGGATCGCAGGGTAAGACGGCTGCAAGCACCCTCTGGTCTTCGTCGCAGGCCGAGAGCGGTGTGTTTTTCAGAAAATCAGCCAGCCTGTCTTCGTCAAAGACGATTTCGTTCAGTTTTGGCTGCGGCTCCATCGGCGCCTCCTTTCGTTCTTTTCGTTTTTGCTCCGATGCATCGGGACTTGCGCCCGAGATGCCGGTTTTGAGCGCGGACCACGCTTACACCGCCAGTAGAGCGCCACCAATGAAGGTTTCGAACTCGTTCCAGTCTCCGATGCGATGATTGTGATTAAGCGTACAGAAATGACCCCGTCAACGTGAAAAATAACAAGGCGTTATCGTGCGTATCGGCATAGGGACCCCCCTGCCGATTCACAGGCCTGACTTACAACAGGTATCGCTATTAAGATAACCTCGCCGCCTGTTACGCAACGCCTGATCCGCTGGGAATTCGCGGCGGGCCGCGGCCGCATGGCCACGTGGACAATCCGATGAATGAGGTCGACCCGGTCGGCCTTTCGCCGATCTACGGACCACTGGATGGCTATGGTAGGCCGACCGGAGTATGGGCCACGCTTACGAGCCGTGACCTTAGACCAACCGGCACTTCGCCGCCAACGCTGAACCCGCCCGGCTTCGCATCGGGTACGGCCCCCAATTTCCACCAGCGAAGCCACCTTTTGGCCGATACGCTGGGGAGATCGGGCAGCGACCCCCGTAACCTCGTGACCCTGACTGACGGTTCAAACCATCCGGGGATGAGCCGGATTGAGCGACAGGTTCGTGACTTCTTGCGCAAAAATCCAAATTGCAGTGTCACCTATGTCGCGATCCCGCTTTATAATGGTAGCAACCTAACGCCGACCGGAGTAGCAATCACCGCCAGAACCTCTGCCGGCGAGATGCTTGCCTCCACCATCGTACCGAATGGTCTGCGGCAGAACAGAAAGTAGAAGGAACTCCTAAATGACCGACAACGTCACCCAACTTTTCGACCGTTCGAATGTCACCCGCGCGGCGTCGGTCGAAGAGATCTCAGCCGTCGAAGCAGAGATCGGTGCGCTACCACCATCCTACAATATCTTCGCGCGGACATTCGGCTACGGCACGACCAACGGCTTGTTCGTCATCGAAATGCCTTTCAGCATGTTCGGCAATGATGGCCTCCTCGTTCGAGGCGTCGAAATCCGCGACCAAGTTCATTCGCTTGTCGCAGAGTACCGGGAAGACGGGATCGAGATCGGCGATCTCGATTGCCTTGAGCCCTACGATGACGAAAGCCGCGACATCGCCGGTTTCTTCGACGACCTTCGCTTCTTCGGCAGCAGCATCAACGGCGAGTACTTGTGCTGGCGGCGCGATCGGGATGACTCTTTCAAGCTCCATGTCATCGACCGCGCCTGCTTTTCAATTCGTTTTGCCGGAACGAGCCTTATCGAATTCATTCGAAGAACGCAGACTGATGACGTCAAAAACTTGCTCGGCTCTGGATACGAGGCACTACCACGTACGTTCGAAGGGGCAACTGCTGAGATTTGAGTACAACGTCGTCTGGGTATTATGCTCAATTCATGTCAGTAACAAACGCCATAACCGCACGCGGGTGTCTTCACTTGAACATGTCCGATAACGTTGCATTATCGGACGTCTTGTTCTTTATATAAAGAATGGCCCAAATCATCGAGCAGAACACAGAAATTCACGCCGAGGAGATCTCAGCGCCGTCTCTCAGCACGGCGCCTGGGCGCGATGTCTCCGGGCCGACGGTGTCGGGCGAAAGCCCCCTCCCCTCTCTCGCCGTTGAGGACCAGACGCCCGCCCATCTTGCAAGCCTTGCTGATCGCGCCCCAGGGTTATGTTGAAGCCGCAAGTTTCGCCAATACGCGCAAAGCCTACGCCGCCGACTGGAAGCATTTTTCCGCGTGGTGCCGGCGGTCCAAGCTGGCTCCCCTCCCTCCGCATCCGCAAACCGTCGGGCTACCATCACAGCCTGTGCTTCTGGCACGGTTGACCGGAAGCACCAAGGCCAACTCTGTCTCGACCATTGAACGACGTCTCTCCTCCCTCAGCTGGAACTATGCCCAGCGCGGTCAATCGCTTGATCGCAAAGACAGGCACATTGCGACGGTGATGGCCGGCATCCGCAACAGCCATGCCCGGCCGCCGGTCCAGAAGGAAGCAGTCATGGCTGATTACTCAAGAACAGCGGGGCGTTCGCGCTTCCAATGCGGAAATGGAGAGGTTAAGTGTCTGAGATAATTTTGGAAATAGATGAAAGAACGATGGAAAACCTGATGACAGGGCCATACGTCTTCATTGAGGAGACGCGATCCCCGGCATTCCGAAAAATAGCCTATTTCAATAAGGCCGCCTTCAAGGCCTATTCGCACCTCATCGACGAACATGGTTGCACCGGATTTTCGATCGAGGTAGAGGATGTAGCCGAGAATAAGCTGCAGGACTATTTCTTTCCCGGTTTCAGCGACATCCGCAAAAAGAACGACATCGTTGAGATCGGTATAGTCGGGTCCGGTGCCTTTCCCGAGGATCTCGAACTCGACGTGTTCAAAGATTTCCCGAACATCAGGAAGATCACAACACAAAGCATTTCTTTCCGGTTCAGACTCCCTGAGCTTTTTCCGAAGCTCGAAAGCTGGCTCAATCTTGACTGGAAGACCAACAAGGTTGGAAACCTCGACAACGACTGGCACGATTTGACGAATCTTTCACTGCACGGATTCAGCGGATCGCTTGTACTTTTCGAAAATTCGCCGATCAAAAAACTTTTCCTAATCTCTTCGACCATAAAAAGCATCGACGATGTTTTGAGCTTAAAAAAGCTCGAAGTTTTGCAAATTGTGTCAAGCAAGATTACTGGCAACGTGTCACGCCTGTCGGAACTTACCAGACTGCGATCATTGCGTTTCGAGGGCAAGAACCAGCTTGAAGGCTGGGACAAGTTGGAAAGCAAGTCTGTCGAGAACTTCGAGGCATCACATTATCCCTGCAAATTTCCGCGCCAAAATTTTCCGAAACTTAAGAACTATGTTGTCAATGCGTATCGCGCTCGGGATTCGTTCTATGAAGAAGGCGGAGATCACGATGCGTTGGGCGCCGAATTCGCTGCTCTCTGAGTTTTCTCCGTGCCGAGACATCCGTCGCGAGTTATGGGTTTGGACGTCTCAGACGAAAAATATTGCATTTTTTTTCGTGAGGTCGTCTGCGTTAGCTTGCCGCATAACAAAAGTTTTCTGAGAGCAGATAGCGAAACTACCGGGAACATTACTTGTGCCGAGGAATGCCTGTTTCGTCTCATGTCTCTCCCCTCCTCCGGTACCCTTATTTTCAGGCATTTCCGCCGCAGACGGCCGCCAGAGCGCGTCTCACGCTGATTACGGCCGAATGCCCGTTACAGGTTGCATTTCTAGTCTGAGGGTGCTGCATTTGATCCCATAAGACACGCTTGCAACCGGTCATTTTCTCCCGCTTTCCTTAACTGTACAAAGCAGCCGAAAAGCGCGCGAGAAAATCATGGGCAATCTATCGCCGGCCCTAAAACGCCTTATACGAAGACACGCTGGTTTCTACTCTTTGGCCTTCCCAACGCATGGTTAATCTTAATCTCTTTCGCACACGGGAGGCTCACGATGCGATCAGGGATTTCGTTACTTAAGGATTTTGATGGTGAACGAGTCCGGCGGCTGGCGCGGCAGACGATGCAACCCTGGTACGACGCTCATTGGGACTCGCCTGTGTGCGATGTTTGCCAATACGCTTTGTAAATGGCTCCAAAAGTTTACTGCGGTAAACTCGTTATACGCCGTAGTTTTCCAGTTAACTTCTTGTTAACTTTGTTTTCCTTGCCAGACTCGTAGAATCGGGTCTAAATGCGGTTACATTGCTCGTGTGAGCTTGAAAACGCATTTAGGGTTTTTCGCGATGAATATCGCTCATATCGATAAAACGGCAATTTCTGACGTCGATCAACTTATCATTGGTCAGGCGCAAGAGCTGTCGGAAAAATTGAAGCAGCATCGCTTGGAGATGTATCCTCCACGGGCGATGAAGGACCTGCGCGAGTTTCAGCTTGCAGAGGCTGCACGTTTTGTCGGAGTAACAAGTGGCTACCTGAAGAACCTTTCCCTCGAAGGCAAAGGGCCGCAGCCCCAGGTTACCGCTTCCGGTCGCCGGTCTTATACGGCGACGCAGATGGAAGCGATGCGTCATTTCCTAGAGCACAGCGGCAGAGCCGGAACACATTATGTCCCTCACCGTCGTAACGGCGAGAAGCTACAGGTAATCGCGGTCGTCAACTTTAAGGGTGGTAGCGGCAAGACAACAAGTGCCGCACACTTGGCGCAGTATCTCGCGTTGTCCGGTCATCGCGTGCTCGCCGTCGATCTCGATCCGCAGGCCTCCCTCTCCGCAATCCATGGCTTGCAGCCTGAGTTCGATGTGCATGAGAACGAGACCCTTTATGGAGCGATCCGCTATGACGAACAGCAGCGCCCGCTAAGCGAGATCATTCGCAAGACCAATTTCCCCAACCTCGATCTTGTGCCTGGAAATCTTGAACTGATGGAGTTTGAACACGATACCCCACGTATTCTAGCCCAAGGCAAAGGCAAGGACTACGGACGGATTTTCTTCGCTCGTCTCGATGAGGCTCTATCGTCCGTGGCAGACGATTACGACGTGGTGATTATCGACTGCCCTCCCCAGCTTGGCTTTCTAACGATGAGCGCGATCTGTGCAGCGACTGCGGTCCTGATTACAGTTCACCCGCAGATGCTGGACGTGATGTCTATGTGCCAGTTCCTGCAGATGCTGGGCGACATTCTCAGCACGCTTAAGAATGTGGGCGGTAACATGAATCTGGACTGGCTCCGGTATCTTGTCACTCGATACGATCCGCAAGATGGGCCACAGACGCAGATGGTGGCGTTCATGCGTTCCATGTTCAAAAACCATGTTCTACTGAACCCCATGTTGCGAAGTGTCGCGATCTCAGACGCCGCGATGACGAACCAGACGCTCTACGAAGTTGAGCGTGCCGCATTCACCCGTTCAACATATGACCGGGCTATCGAAGCAATGGACGCGGTAAATGCCGAAGTGCTGGATTTGATATACAAAGCATGGGGTCGCAACTGATGTGTATTGAGTTTACCGCAGTAAACTTTCGGCAGGGAGCGCACCATGGCTCGTAAAAATATCTTGTCTGGAATTATGAACGAAGACAAGCAGACCAGCCCTGACGGTATCGAGGAAAAACCTCAAGAGAGCTTCCGCACGACCACGCGGGGAATGGGTGCTCTTGGTGCCGTAACCAGAAGCATTGACGAACTCGCAGCGCGTGCAGATGCCGCACAGGAGATCGAGAGACGTCTGGCCGAGGGTGAGACTGTTATTAAGCTCGATACGGGGTTGATCGATAGCTCGTTCGTCACGGATCGCGTTGCGATGGACGAAGCGGACTTTCAAGAACTTGTCGAGGCTATACGCGCCCGAGGTCAGGACACCCCCATATTGGTTCGTCCGCACCCCACAAGGGCAGGACACTATCAGACCGTATTTGGTCACCGCCGCGTTCGAGCCGCCCGCGAGATCGGAATTCCTGTTCGTGCCGTCGTCAAGGCGCTGGAAGACCGTGATCACGTCATTGCCCAAGGACAAGAGAATTCGCAGCGATCCGACCTGTCTTTCATCGAGAAAGCGATGTTTGCACACAATCTGGAAACAGGCGGTTTCGGACGAGACACTATCATGTTGGCGCTTGGAGCTGACAAGACAACGATCTCGAAGATGCTGTCTGCTATCGAGCGATTTCCTGCCGATATTCTCGACACTGTGAAGGCGGCTAGGGCACCAGGCCGCGACCGTTGGTATTCTCTTGGTGGGGCGGTGTCAGAAGACGCCATGGCCGACAAGGTACGGTCTGTTCTTCGCGAACCTGATTTTGTCGCTTCTGTTCCCGATGCTCGTTTCGAGATGTTGGAGCGTTTGGTCCCGAGAGAAAAGTTTACCGCAGTAAACTCAGAAGAAAAATCGCCGGCCCAAACGTGGGAAAGCGAAAGAGGCTTGGTTCGAGCATCTATCAAAGGCGACGGGAAGCGCGTGACTATCGCTCTGAAGTCTCCCAAAAATTCGGATCAGGCCGCCGCGTTCGGCGCCTATCTCGCCAATAATCTCGACAAGCTCTACGAGGCTTTCGAAAACGATCAACAGCAAAGTGGAGACTGAACCGCAAAAGAAAAAGGCCCCCAAACGGTAAACCGTGGAAGCCCTTCTCGATCTCTAGCAAGTAAGAGAATCGCATTTCCCCGAATCACAGTCAAGAGTCTTTGGCATCGTTTTGGTGAGCAATTTTCCTTTGCCTATTAGAAGGTGAAAGAAATGCAGACGGGAAGTGTGACGACGCCTTTTGGGCGGCGGCCAATGACGCTTGCCTTGGTGAAGCGCCAGGTGGCAACAAACGAGATTAAGGCTGGCAAGACAGCCGAAAAATGGAAAGTCTTCCGTGACGCCTCGGAAGCGAGAGAAGAACTCGGCTTGCAGTCGAACAGCCTGGCTGTGCTCGACGCGCTTCTGAGCTTCTATCCGGAAAACGAATTGCGCCAGGATGCGCAGCTCGTCGTGTTTCCCTCAAATGCTCAACTGATCCTTCGAGCCCACGGCATGGCAGGCGCTACGCTGCGCCGACATCTGGCGCTTCTGGTCGATGCAGGCCTGATCATCCGCAAGGATAGTGCCAACGGCAAGCGCTACGCGAGGAAGAATGGCGCCGGCGAGATCGAGAATGCCTTTGGGTTCGACCTTTCGCCCATCCTTGCCCGTTCCGAGGAGCTTGCTGTTATCGCGCAGAAAGTCGTCGCGGCGCGCTCAGCGTTCCGCAAGGCGAAAGAAAACCTGACGATCTGCCGCCGTGATGTCCGCAAGCTTATCACGGCAGCAATAGAGGAGGGGGCTGACGGCGACTGGATGGCGATCGAGGCTATGTACATCGACCTCGTAGCCCGCATTCCACGCTCCCCAACCATCGCTGACGTAGCCAGTATCCTCGATGAACTCGAGCTTCTGCGCGAGGAAATCCTTAATCTGTTGGATACACAGTCAAATTCGGAATTTAATAGCACCAATGCTGCTCATATTGAGCAGCACATACAGAATTCAAAATCCGAATCCTTAAATGAACTTGAACCTAGCTCTGAAAAAGAGCAGGGCGAAAAGCCGAGCAAGAACCGTGGGCCTAGCAATGAGACGCTGAAGGCCTTTCCTCTGGGTGTTGTGCTGAAGGCCTGCCCACAGATTATCGACTATGGTCCGGCTGGCACTGTGGGTGGTTGGCGCGATCTCATGTCGGCCGCCGTCGTGGTGAGATCGATGCTGGGTGTAAGCCCGTCCGCCTATCAGGAGGCGTGCGAAACCATGGGGCCGGAAAATGCAGCGGTTGCGATTGCCTGTATCCTGGAGAGGGCAGGGCACATCAATTCGGCTGGTGGCTATCTGCGTGATCTCACTAACCGGGCGGCGCGTGGCGAGTTTTCGCTCGGGCCGATGGTGATGGCACTGCTGAGGTTGAACGGGGAAGCTGGAAAGCGGTCGGCGTGATGACCATTGACAGAAACGCGTACGATCCACCATAACTACCCCAATGGGTTATAATCACGATACAAAGAATTGGTGAAACATCGCTTTTCGCCAAACAGGCAACGGCTCTGTTCACGGACGACGAGCGCAAGTATCTGATTGATTTTCTGGCGACCCATCCACAGGCCGGTGATGAAATACCGGGTGCGGGTGGTGTCCGAAAGCTGAGATCTGGGGCCAAGGGTAAAGGCAAACGGGGCGGCGCACGCGTTATTTATTACTGGTACAGCGACGACGCGCCCATCTATGCGCTTCTCGTCTACGGCAAGAGCGAAAAGACGGATTTGAAGCCGGAAGAGGCCAAGGCGGTTGCTGCATTCGCAAAGGCGATCAAAGCGACGTACAGGAGCAAACCATGAGCGAGACGACAAAATTCGGCGAGGATTTGATTCAGGCTATGACCGAAACTCTTGGTCATGTGCAGGGCAGGGACCCTGCGGGAATGCGTGTCACTGCCGTTGATCTGGAAACTGTTGACGCGAAGGCGATCCGCCAAAAGCTGCATCTGACGCAGGATGAAATGGCTGCTTTCCTTGGGACGAGCGCTTCGGGGTACAAAAAGTGGGAGCAAGGGGCTCGACAGCCATCAGGTGCTGCTCGAACGCTTCTGCGTGTGATGGAGAAGGAGCCTGAGGCGGTGCTGCGAGCGCTGTCCGGTTGATGATGCGCACAGTGCGCTCGCAGTCAGCGTAGTGTATCGTGACCCCATAAGGCAGAACAAGAGATCCTCTATCCTCTTGGATATTCCTCCGGCTGATCAACTCGTTCGTTAACGTATCGAAACACTGTTAACCGCGATAAACGTTTCAGACCCCAGCTGATCTTTCCTCATGTCTCAATATACGCCAGAGTTGGGCAGCAGCCAGTGCCCTGGCACCTTTCATAACACAGATGTATGATCACGATTGTAGGGAGATTTTGATGGCGTTTTTCAAGAAGTTCATGGCCGCTACGGCGCTTGTTTTCGTTTTGCAAAATCCGCTCGCAGTCGGGTTCGTGTCTCGTCCGGCATTTTCACAGACTGTTTCGGAAGCGGCGGTATCTGAAGAGGTCACGGCCAAGCTGAACACCTATGTTGGATTTTTGAACCGGACGCTCAGAGCATTAGAGTCGCTGGAGAGGTACGACAGTTGGGTGGATATGAAAAAGGGACCCACTGGCAAAGAAAGGATCATCTACGGCCTGTACTCGCTTTACGACGTCCGAGATGAAGCTTCTGCCGCGATCGCCGCTACGCAGGCAGCCCCCAAGATGCCACAGCTTGATGCTGCAATGGCCGCCTATGTCGAGACGTACCAGCAGCTTGCGCCCGTCATTGAGCGCGCCAACAAATATTACGAGAGACAGGACTACAAGAGCGATAAGATGGAGGCTGGCAAGGGCTTCCATAAAGAGATAGCTGCGCTTGCTCCCGCATTTGAGGAGCGTCGCAAGACGGTAGATGCCGCGCTCCGCACGGAGAAGGTGAAAGCGGATCTGGCATCACTGGCCGCGCTGGAACAAAGCGAGGGTAAGAAGTCTCGCTGGCATGTCCGCAACGTGATGTTTCGTGCAGAAGCGGTGATGGATATGATGCCGACAAATGAGCGTCCAGTCGTGAAGATGACCAATTTCAAACAAGCACTGGATGACTATTCTGGCGCAGTGCGGGAGTTCGATGATTATTCGCTGGAGCATCCCGATTCGTTCCACGTTTTTGAATCGCAGCCGGCGTCGCTCTTATCGAAGCTGCGTGATTTCGACGAGAAGCTGGAGAAGGCAAAAGGCGACGCTCGCAAAGGGGCTGGCGAGGATATGCAGTGGCTGGTGTCAACCTACAATACGATGGTGAGCACGGCCGAGACGGCCACAACGTTTGCCAAGGACTAGGTCCAGTCGGCTTGAACGTGGGATTTTGGCCAACTTGACGAACAAAAGTAGAATATGGATTTTGATGATCGAAGGTGCCGGTGTTTGCGTCGCAAATATCAGGCGCAATACCGAAATTTAATCGCGATATTTGCAACAGGCTATGGTCTACGTTCGTGGTGTCAGCCAACCTGTGAAGAACTAGGGCCAGCCAGTCCGTGGCTCTGAACGATAGGAGAGACCAATGACGCACGGCTTCCGTAAAAGCATATTATTTCCGATTACTCTGATGTTAGCTGGTATCGCCGCGTTTTTTTTCTTCCTTTTTATGACGGGGCATGATCCCGACGAAAAGCCGCTGACATTGATCCATTGGATTATCGGCGGAGCGCTGATCGGTCCAGGTTTTGGCTACCTCATCCAATGGAGGCGGGACAGGGACCGATCCAAGCTATAGGCAACTCACAGCGTTGGCGGCCCTCGCCATTATCCTGATTTTTGCAGATTTGCGAAAGTCAGTATAACACTTCAAACAAACTCGGGGTTTTCGCAACAACGACAAATTACCAATATGATCGAGGCTGACTGTGGCGAGATTCTTGAGAAGAACGCTCATTCTCGTATCTGTAATCGGCCTCTGCGCCTTGATAGCCTTCCATGCTGCCCACTGGTGGGCCTTGGGCGCTCACGACAGCTGAGACTTTTTTCAACGTCCGCCGAGCCACGTTCCGCTTCTTCACAATCCAGAGCCTATGGCTGTTCTGGTTCGAGTGCTTTGATCACGAATGGGTTTCGTTTGTAGCGAAGGCGTATTCGAGATTCATCCGTCTCGAGGCTATCGCAACGCAGTCGTTGCACCGCTGCTTCGATTTCTCTGGCACGCGGACCATTATATGGGTCTTCTCCCGCCCAATGCTCACATTGAGCACGACGGTCCAGAAATGCTTCGACATCGTGAGGCAGTTGGACCGTCGCAGACGCCAGGACGGCTGTTACCCAGAACGCAAGTATCATCATGTCCTCCCTGGCATCCTCACTTTTCGATAATCCTATCATCGGTGTGAGCTGTTGAGAGCAACCAACCGACCGGTAGATGCTCAGGCTGTGACCCGCGTGTCGCTCCAATCAAGGGATCGACCATCGGCGGATCGGATAACCAGTCGTGCGATTGGCCTGCCGGTTTCTTGCTCTACCAGTGATGAGCGTTCCTCGTCCTCGGTGAACAGGAAATCTTCGCCCCACTGGCGGAGTGCAACGATGACAGGGAACAGACCGCGTCCCTTCTCGGTAAGGATATATTCGCGGTAGGCAGTTCCATCAGATGCTGGTGCGGTCTCAAATATTCCTCGCCTTACCAGATCACGAAGCCGAGTGGCCAATACACCCCTGCTGATGCCGAGCCCGTTCTGGAACTCACCAAAACGGCGCTTACCATCGAAAGCATCGCGGATGATCAGGAGCGACCACCAGTCTCCGATTGCATCAAGAGAACGCGCCACCGGGCAACCGGAATTCCACAGGCTTACACGTTTCACCATCGGTACAGGTCTCCATCTTTAACAATCTGGTTCTATCTTAGAACTAGAAATGCGTTGAGCCAAGTGGTCTTGGAGTGCACCAAAAATACGATCACAAGGGCCACCAAATGAAAGAGAAGATAGACTATGCCGCGCAAGGAACGCGGGAGCAGGGATTGTCTGGACTACAGACCCTGATTGTTGCGGCTGCAGCCGGTCTCAGCGTAGCGAACATCTATTACGCACAGCCCTTGCTTGACCTGATGGCCCATGATCTTGGAATACCGCCAGCCACGGTCGGCCTCATCGTGATGTTGACGCAGGTCGGTTATGGGTTGGGGTTGATCTTCATCGTGCCGATTGGCGATCTCATCGACCGCCGTAAGCTCATCATCGCTCAGGGATTGTTGTTGGGGATCGCTCTTGTGATTGTCGGGGCAGCGGAAACGAACGCGATGTTGTTGGCAGGCATGAGTGCGGTCGGCTTGTCGGCAGTTCTCGTACAGACACTTGTCGCTCAGGCGGCGGCCTTAGCCACTCCGGCCCAGCGGGGTAGGGTCGTGGGCACGGTTACCAGCGGAATCGTAACAGGCATTCTTGCTGCGCGATCATTTGCAGGAACAATTGCAGATATCGGCGGATGGCGGGCGGTGTATTTGACATCTGCATTTATCACACTCGTGATGGTCGTCGTTCTCATGGCGATGCTGCCGCGCCAATCTGCGAAACGGACCGTGGAGACGTATGCCCATGCTCTACTCTCTATTCCAACCATGTTTCTCCGGGAGCGGAGCTTGCTGTATCGAGGCGTGCTTGCACTTTTGATCTTTGCTGCCTTCAGCACGTTCTGGACCGCGCTTGCCCTTCCGCTCAGCGCCCCGCCATTTTCCTATTCACACACGAGGATAGGGCTGTTTGGCCTGGTTGGGCTGGCGGGAGCGATTGCCGCAACATGCGCAGGAAGACTTGCGGATGGAGGTCACGGCCGATGGACAACGGGGTGTTCTCTAGCGATCTTGCTGTCATCCTGGGGACTGATCGCTCTCCTTCCGGTCTCAATGGTGAGGCTGGTCGTGGGCGTCGTCTTGATGGACCTGGCGGTACAGGCCGTTCACGTCACCAATCTCAGCGCCACCGTGGCTTTCAACCCGCAAAAGAGCGGACGCTTGGTTGGAGGCTACATGGTGTTCTACTCGGTTGGTAGCGCCGTCGGCGCTATTGCTGCCACGACAACCTACGCGCGGTTCGGCTGGATGGGGATTTCTCTCCTCGGGGCCACGTTCAGTGCAATTGCCTTGGCATTGTGGATCACAAGCGAGATATCAGCTAGGACCAATGAAGCGTAATCGGTTCGCGTCGCATTCGCATGGTTTCATCACCGGTATTCCCCCGGAACGCGCGAACGGCACGGCGCGATTCCGTTTGCGAAATGAACACGGGTCATTCAGCGGCTTTATCCCAGCGCTCTAAAGATCGCATGGCGGTGTTTTGCCAAGTCCGGTGACAGGTCACGCGCAAGCAGATCGTATCAATATTTCGAATCGGTATCGACGAACCGATTCAAAACTGTCGTTGGACATCCGCAGGCAGATTTTCGATTCTGCCGGGATGAGTACACAGCACAACCATGTTTATATCGAACGAATTGATGCCCCCCGAAACATGGCGCGGTACTACGTGCTGGACATGACATCCACGCTGTTTGGAGACGTGTGTCTCACGCGGACCTGGGGCAGGATTGGCTGCCGGGGCCAATGCAAGACGCAGCACTTCGCGCGAGGGGAGGACGCGTTGATCGTGTTTCTTGACATTTTGCGACGAAAGACTATCCGGGGCTACCGGGCGCCGGCCCTTATAAATGGCCCGGTTCGGTAGGGGAGGGGACAGCGGACGGCCCATGCTCGGACTTCGAATGATGGGAGATCATCCAGCGCGCCGGGGGCAGCCGCAGTGCATGTTCGGAAAGCACGCACCCCGTGCCAGCGATGTTCTATTCATGTTCTCATCATCAAATGAGTCAAGACGGTTCTTAATATCGGTTGATTGAAAGCATGATGTAATTTTATCTAGCGTTCAACCGGAGGTGATAATGGAAGAATTGAGGAACGCGCTCAAAGCGCTCAGGCTGGCGCATGATTTAGTTCGTGCTGTGGATCGGGGCATGCTCACATATCTGATTGAGGTAGCAGTCCAGCAAGCTGAGTACGACATCGAACAAGAAGAGAAAAAGCAGGCGCGACATTGAACGAGATCGAAAGCGGATCACAACGAAAGCGCCGCATATGGCCGTGGCTGGTATTGTTCGCCGTTACACTTCTGGCAATTTATGGCTACCGACAGGCCGTCCTTGCCTGGGAAGATATGGCCAGAACGTGGCGAGACCTCGTGCAGCTATTTTGGTGGATTATTCCAGATCGGCAGCCGTGAAACCAAAACAAAACCCGCCAGGTCGGCGGGCGAAGTTGAGGATGACGCGCGTACTGAATACATTTCGCGCTTGGTGTCGAAACTGCACGGCAAAAGTGAATGCCTGGTAAATTTCTGGTAGCAAGAAACCTGCTGGGTCAGATGGATTTCTTGTTATTTCGCGCTGCTGGCGCGCAGACACCTATCTTTCCGACCGGCTTCGGTTTGGGCCCCAGTCCCGCAAGGGCAAACAGCCGCGCCCGTAACATGACAAGATGGGGCTGGATACGCTTCAGTTCACAGGCATCGCGCCGGTCGTGCCGCATTTTGCAAACTTGCCTTTGGCATCCTTGCACTGAGCAGCCTTTTTCTTGACTGGCTCGCACTTGATGAATTTTCCCTTTGTATCTCTGCACTGTTCAGCGCTTGCAGGAGCGGCGGCAAAAGACGTCAGGGCTGCGCAGACGAGTATGGATTTCCACATTGATGTCTTCTCCAGGTCACAATTGACCTGAGACGACGTTACATCAAGCGCAAGACGGACGCCATATTCCTGTCTTTTCCGCCACATGACAATTATAAAGGCTAAGAGCGCTTCGTACATTGCGACAACAGCCTCTGGATTGATCAAAACCGGAGAATCCGATTTTGTAGACTGCGTGAAGCTGATGAGTTTGACCATTCGTCTTCCTCTCAAGGTTGACCCATGCCAGTCGTGACATGGGCACGGCACGAAGCTTGGAGCAAGGCGGAGAGGCCCTAATGTTAGTTCGTCAAGGCAGAAAGGGGAGGCGGTGCGCCAACTCCCTGAACCAGTGCTGCAGGTGACAGTTTTTCACGCGATATCTCTTTTCGTTCGCAACGTAATCGCGGAGGTCCCCAGCGAGCGTTTTTACATTGATCCGGATTTTAGCGCCCAAATAATATTTTAGGGAGGGTCTGTTCTGTGGTTGGGGGCATTGTTGATGAAAAGTTTGATCTATCTTCAAATGTATATCTGAGATGTGCGATAGCAAAAAATTCTATAAAATCGTTAAATTTTTTATATACATATTTCTATTTCGAATTACAATGTATAGAAATCAGAGAGTTATCAATTTCGAAGTTTAATATCTAATTTATACTGATAATTGGATATACTGTAATTTGACACGTTTCTAGATATGCAGGATTATAGGGTTGTTCAACACGATCAGTGCTGAACGTTGTTTCAACTCTTGAGGAGGCACAATTGGCCAACCTTTCTTTGACTACCCGCGGTTCTCTGACATCCACCGCTCTCTACACCACGCTCAAAGTTGGCGATGACGTCGCCCAGGCACTTGAAGGCTTCGCCGACCACATCTTCGCACTCGGGCGCCGTAGCACGGACCAGGTTTTCGAACTTGGCGATCTCTTGCTGCGGGCTGCAGGAATCGTGCCGGTAGGCGCGTTCGACACATGGATCGATAAGCGTTGCGGCATCAAAGCCCGAAGTGCCCGCAACTACATGGCGGTTTTCCGCAATCTGTCCGACTACCGCGATGACCTTGTCGATTTGTCGATCGGATCAACGGTTCTCTTCCATTTGAGTGCTGCAAGCGCAGATCAGATTCAGGAAGCGATCGCTTTTGCTGACGACAACGGCGGTCTTAAGGTCGCGGATGTCAAAACCATTCTCGAGGGTGGCAAAAGTGATGACGACGGGCAAGAGGGTCCTGACGCCCAACTCTTCTCAAGCGGCGGCGCAAGCGGTCTGAAGGCCCTTATCGCTCAGAAGACAAGGACCGGCTTGAAAGCGTTCATTGCGCATGTCCGTGACATTCTGGACATCATCCGCGCGGCACTTGCAAAAAAACGGGTGATCAAGGAGCAGTTGTCGCGATCAGTTCAGGAGCTATCCCGTGTTACACGCCTGGAGCTGGAGAGTCTGGCCCTCTTCATCGAGGCCGATCTCGAGTTCGGTCGCAATACGCGACTGGCGGCATTCCCGGCTGGTAGCGAGTGGGCTAAGGTCCGACAGACGCTATCCGTTCTCGGAAACGTCGAGGACTGGCCAAAGGCCGGGCTGGTCAAAGATTGGCTCGAGACGGAAGTGGTGCCGGTGCTTGAATGGGGCGTTTCGAAAGACAGCAAGCCCAAGTGGCCGTTGGCCAGGCCGATGATCGAGGCCGTCGAGTACACGGTCTTGAGCAACGTTGCGGTGTCAGACGTCGAAGGGGACTCTGCAGTGGTGGACGAAGGTTCGGCATCGAAACGGCAGTCTGTTGGCAACGTGCCGGCACTTGTCCCGGACGTCGAACTTGCCGATCTCGATGATGCATCGCTCGCTTTGCCGATGTTGGTGTAAGCGCCACCAGGAAGAGCGGCCGGATTGTCCGGCCGTCTCGGACCACCAAAAGGGCCGCTTGTCGGCCCTTTCTGTTGTTTGGTTTTTGGCAGCCCTTCGGTGGACTTGACCTTCCGATCAATATTCCGGCTCGGTTCGCTGGCTCAGCGGCGTGAGATCGGAGTTTGGTGGCTAACCGGCCCTTGTTGAACTGGTGCGCTTGCCGCCTCCCGTGTCTCGCCCCGCCAAGGTTGGGGTCCGCCACTCGGTTGGATCTCAGTCGGTGCTCAGCAAGATGTCCATCACGGCCTTGCCGTCGAGTGCCTGGGCGTCGAAGAGCGCGCGCGCCAACCTGTCAAAGGCAGCACGGTTCTCAAAGATCACCTCGGTCGCGCGTGCCTGGGCGAACTCGAGCCTTTGATGGATCCGGTTTGCCAGATCCGCGTCAAGGCTGAGGATTGCGGTCGGATCCTTGTGCTCGAGATAGAGAAGCGGATAGCGACGTCCAAAGCCCAGCGTCTGCTCCATGTCGAGGCCCATGCGTGTGGCACGGGCAAGATCGCTCTGTTCGGCGCCGCCCGACCCTGCAGAGGCCGTCTTGAGAACGATAAGTTCTGCGGCTCTGCCCGCCATGAGCAATGCCAGCACTCGATCATACCAGGCGCAAGTGTCTGGACCGCTACTGGCAAAGGACAGATCGTTGCGGCCGCCATCTAAGCTGTCGATCGTCAGGCCCTTGATCGATCCGAGGCGCAGCGCGTGATGGACGACGGCGTGGCCGGTCTCGTGGATCGCAAGTCGCCACCGCACATCATGGGGAAGTGGCGGCCGATGACCCCGAACCCCGTCCTCGAGATCGGCGTAGGTGAGGGGTCGCTTCTCGCGCCGCGCTCTCAGTCTTGCTTCGCGCACGATGCGTTCGACGTCAGCACCGGTCAGACCCATGGCGCGCGTCGCAAGGCGTTTAAGTGCCGCCAGTACCGCGTCGGTCGTTCCCTGCGGATCTCCCCCTTCGACGTCTTGGCTTCCTGATGCCTCGGTGTCACTCTTCAGGCGGGTCTTCAGTTCCGTCGTCTCCATCATTGTCATTGGACCTCATCTGCGTTGCGGTGCACATCACGTGTGATGGTGTCGAGATCATCGCCAAGATGATGCGCGAGGATACCCACCAGCGCCGAAATGTCCGGCTTTGGAATTGCGACATGGGTCTCCAGCCGTCCTGACCGGCGCAACGCCTCATCGATGGTGTCAGGTCGGTTGGTCGCGCCGACAACGATCACGCCCTCGCTTTTGACTGCACCGTCCAGCAGTTCGAGCATCTTGTTGACGCAGGCATTCCAGTAGTCACCGTATTCGCGCGACGTCGAGACGCGTGATCCAATGCCGTCGATCTCGTCGATGAAGAGGATGCACGGCGCCTGGGATCTGGCTTGCGCAAAGGTATCCGCCATCCGGTTCAGCACATCATGGAGATATTCCCCCTGAAGCCAGGTCGAGACAGAGGTTACCACCAGGGGAACCTGCAGCGTGTTGCACAGTGCCCTTGCAAAGATGGTCTTACCGGTTCCCGGTGGTCCGGACAGAAGAAGCTTGGTGCTCATCTGCGACCACGCCAGTGTTTTGGCGTGGTAGTCCGCAAGATCTTGTCTGAGACCGAGCGCCCAATCCTGGGCTGGACCATAACCGGTCAGGGTCTCGACCCGCAACGACGGTTGTGCAGCGTTTGCTGTCTCACCGACGCACTCCGGGTGAATGACCTCAACCTCGGTCGGGCGCCTGTCTGCTCCCTGCTTTCTCCTGCCTTGCGATAACGAGGCGTCTTCGCCTGCCTTGCCATCCAACTTATCGCGCAACTGGCTGCTGCTCTGGCTGGCGATACGTCGCTTCGGCGCGCCATCGCCTTTGCGGTCGCCATCCTCATCGCTCTCCTGTTCACGGTTTAACGTCGCGAGCCCGACCAGCGCATCGAGACACGCTTGAAACGGTCGGCCCGGCCGGATCGCGATGGCGAGGTCGTCAAGTGTCAAGGTGCCAGCATCGATCTCGGCAATAGCGCTATCGTTGCGCGTCACCACCTCACGGCCAAAGATCGCTTCAAGGATATCGGTGATCAATCTGCCATCCAGCTCCGATCCCGTAATACGGACGTCGCAGGTCAAATTGATCTGTTCCGGAATGCCTGAGGCAGTCTCGGTCAGCCCGAGAACCGGAACTGCGTGCGCCAGCGCCCACAGGATTTGCTCGCGCATCGATGAGCGGCTCGGACGTTCGGCAGCGACCTGAAGAAAGACGCGCTTGGTCTCGCCGCCGACCCAACACCAGAGGTCATCGACGAAGGCAAAATTGGCAGCCATACCGACATAGGGTCCGAACGGCATAAAGTCTGTTTCCTCGATGAGGCGCGTGAAGGAGCGCTCAAAGCCCTCGACTGGAACCTCTACCGAGAAGACGGATGCCGGTTGCCGAAGGTGCATGACCAGATCACGCACCGAAACGTGCGACCCTTGCAGTGCGGCGGCCAGCGATAACACGGTTGCCATGTGCTTGAGGTTTGGCACGTCACCAGCCTTGGCCACCATGCGGACGGCGTAGGCGGCGGCGCTTGCATCAAAAGCGACAGACGGACCACCTCGCCTGATCTGCACGGGCCAGTCTGGCGTGACGTCGGGTTGACCAGAACGCGATGCAGTATCGCTTGGTGGCTCCACCAGGAAGGCAGCAAGGTTGTCCTGCAGCCATTGCCGGTCGCGCTCGACGTCACCCGCCAGATGGCGGGGGTCGAACAGAGGCCGGTAGCACCCAACGACATGCCCGTTGATCACAGTGGTGGCCATCGACAACAGCCCAGTGCACACCGCCTGACGACGGATTTTTTTGCGTTGAACATGCCGGAGGCGCCGCAGCAAGAAGGAAGACAAACGATCCATCAATTGCCCTCCGACGTCGGTAAACTGGGCGCGGCAATAATTGCCACGCAGGTTTCCTGACCCAAGGCACATTGAACGCCATCGCGGCCTAGGGAGTGGCAATATCCATTGGTATTCCTGGTCACATGATCGAGAACGGTTCTGCAGGCGGCGTTTCCCTGGCGCGCATGCTGATCAAGCCGATCAAGCAGCACGGACGGCATCGACGTCATACCGCCATTTGCTTGTCGCGCGACGGCGAGGGCAAGGCCGACAATCACGGCTGGATCATCGGGCACCGCTGGATCATCGCGGGAGGCGGGCAAACGCGTGCGGCACGGCGCCGACGACGCCTCGGAACGCTGGCGTGTGTGGGGTGGTGGTAACTCGGAAACGATGTCTGTAGCCACAAAGATCTCCTCGCCGGTCCAGCTTGGGTGGACGGCGTGTTCAAAACAGGGACATGGAAAAGGCTGGCTGCGTGCGTCAGAGCCGCAGCCAACTGCCTCACTGTAAACGGGCGGTTGCCTTAGGCGTCGAGGAGACGCCGCGCAAACCCGACGCGGATATGTTGAGGTGGCCAGGCGTTATGTTCGTGCGCAAGCGCCTCGGGATCATCGCGACCATCGTCACCGTCAACGTCAGGATCGTCATCGCACCGGGTGCAGTTGCAGACCGTGGAGTGGTCACCACAATCGGCAACATCCTGGCAGACGAGTGCAGGGGAGGTGGAACGCAAAATCCCAAAGCGTCGCCCTGATGTCAAAATCGCTGGTGGGGGTGTTGCCAAGGGGGGCTGTGCGATCGCAAGCGCGCGTCGTGCCTCTGCTTCGAGCAGTTGCTGGACCCGCAGCCCAAAGCGCAAACGCAATTGCGCCATGCAGAGGGCTGCTCCTTCAATCTCGAGCAGGTCGTCGATCTCGGACAAGGCCCAAACGCCCGCTGCATGATCGCTTGGACGGCTGGCACCGTCGATGATGGCAACACCGACCGTTTCGACCATCATCCTCTTTTGAGTCTTGTAGAGCCAGTCCGGCAACACCATCGCTGACGCCAACATCTTCAACTTCAGCTCTTCGAGCCGGCTGGTATCACCGTACGACGCCAGGGACCGTTTGAGGTCGAGGACAAAAGCGGCCCGCTTGGCGAGGTTGACGACAATGAGGTCTGGTGTGTAGCTGCCTTTCGCCGGCGCATCGCAATCCAGCCGCACACCGTCGAGGTGCTTCCAGTCGTTGCCAGCAACCGCTTCGATAGCGGCTTTGACCAAGGGCAGCTTGATCGACTGCATCAGCACGACCAGATCCGGGTTGACCCTGGCCAGCCGCTCGACAGCCTGCTCCAGCAACTTGCCTTCGCGGAAACTGACGGCTCGAACCAGCGAGGCGATGTTCACATAGTGGCCGAGAATCTCGTCCTTGACTGGCCCGCCCTCGGCAATCGCGGCGATCGCTTTGTCGATGAGGACGTCGAAATCCGCTTCGACGTCAGGGTAACGGACGAGATGGGCGTGGCGGCGCAGCGCCGGTGGCTCGATGCCCTCTGGTTCGATCCGTTGAGGCAGGCGGCCGGCGAAAAGCTGATGGACGGGCGGCATTGCTGTGCCATTGTCGGTGGATGACGCCGCAGATGCGGCACTCGGAGCTTTCGCCATGGGCGAGGAAGTGTGTAGGTTGGTCATAGCCCGATTCCTTTCACGAGAAGGCTTGAGGGTCAGGCCCTGGGTAGCGTTGGCGCGCTGCCTTGGGCCGTCTGCTCCGATCACGGAGCCGCCCATTCCTGGCAGGACCCGGAACGGATCTCAAGGTCCCCCCGTCAAAAAAGAGAACAGGACCGGAACGCGGTTAACGCCGGGCTCACAAAGGGGTGGGGCCAGTGCACCTGCGCGTCATCGTGGTTAACGAATTCCAAACGCCTGGAGACTGGTGAGCAGCCCGTCAGCCAAGCCGCGCGGAGCGGAGCCAAGTCCGGCAA
The DNA here is from genome assembly GCF_030209855.1 of Agrobacterium sp. lyk4-40-TYG-31. Classification (NCBI taxonomy): domain Bacteria; kingdom Pseudomonadati; phylum Pseudomonadota; class Alphaproteobacteria; order Hyphomicrobiales; family Rhizobiaceae; genus Agrobacterium; species Agrobacterium sp. lyk4-40-TYG-31. Next base: position 1,343 of record NZ_JARVRE010000025.1, on the reverse strand, counting down.
GCAACCGTCAAAAGCTCCAATGAATCGATTCATCTGCAAACGGCGTTTGAAGAAGTCACGGGGAGAAGACATCCCAGAATGGAAACACCGTTTGCACAAAACCGAAGCCAAGCGTAACGAGTGGGATCCGTTCACGATCAGACTCAAGCCTCAGTCTGACATGTCGTCATCCGGTGCCCCGTCGGGAAACAGCAGATGCGGTTTGCGGCGAAAGTCCCAGTGCTCGCCTGAATACTTCTCGACCAGACGGTCGAAGACGTCGTAGCAAGCAGCCTCGTCAAAGCCCTGGGCGACCAGACGCTTCACGATGACATCCTCACTCTGTTCGAGTTCCTTCTGTCGTCCCTTGGCAACTGCGCCCACGATGAACCATTGCAGCATGACGCGCGCGACGTCGTCACGGTCGGGCCGCTTGGCCGCTCGTTGCCGCGCTCTAAGGTCGCGTTGGCGTTCACGCTGTTTGCGATTGCGCTCTGTCAGCGTGTCCCTCGGCATATCCTGGTCGTCCTGTCGATCGTGAATCGGAAATCTGAAGGCTTGAAACGAAAATCTCAGAAAGGGAAACGAACCCCTCAAGTATCGAATCGTTTGAGCGCAATTTGACTCAAGTCTCCGGCGCTTGGATTAACGTTCGGGCCGATTTGTTTCAATTGCCAATGAATTCGGCTTGCTATGACGTCGAGTTAGCTTCCGTTTATCCTGCATTGAATTCCATCATGTTTTGTTAGTCGTTTAACCGTAGCTTCTGCGCGATTTGCAAAAAGGAGATCACGATTGTCCACCCGTTCAACGTTCGTATTCGAAATCTCGCCTTACCCAGGCCGCGATAATCCACCGATGGTGAGGTTCCATCTCTATAAGCACGATGATACCGAACCCTATTTGCTTCAGTCCACGGTGCTACATCATTGGAAAACGGCTCGCCAGCAGATTGCCGGTGACATGAATTCCTATCGTCATCATCCGCAAATATCGCTCTGTCAGGCGGTGATGGGCTTGATGTTGGCAGACGCTCAACGTGAATTTCGTATCGCCGACGGCATATCCGACGACAGCGAATACCTCTATCTGTTCCAGCACGTCGCCACAGACGCAGATGAATTGCATCTGACGATCACGGATCGGTACAGCAAGAAAGTCTTGTTCGACGGTGACTATCCAGAGTACGCAATGAAATTCTTCCCCGAGGAGACAGACATCGAACCGTGATATGACGGAGCAAGATGGGATAGGTGAAAGCCATTTTGAATCTCGATTGTTCCATAAGATAGATTACGCGATCCTTCTATGTAGCCGCAAAGTTAAAGTGTCCTGTTTCTGCAAAGTTGGAATGTCACACTCCC
>NZ_JARVRE010000023.1:0-25948 GCF_030209855.1 Agrobacterium sp. lyk4-40-TYG-31 | reverse complement strand
GTTTTGCCCACGGCTTCCTCGTCACATCGGAAACAGCCCAGTTTCTCTATAAGACGACCGATTTCTATTCGCCTGAAAACGAGCGTGCCGTTATGTGGAACGACCCTACGCTCAATATTGCGTGGCCTTTAACGGCGCCGCCGATCCTCTCAAAGAAGGACACCGCTGCCCATACCTTTGATACTGCGGAACTGTTCGGATAGATGAGTTTGGCGCAGAGTTATAATGAGTTCTGAGCACATCGCGCGATCGCCCACAAGGTGTCCATCTCGCTTATGAACGGCTCATCGGAATCCCCGCCGGAATGAGCTTAACCCCGTAAGATTCGAGCGCGCACTTACAGAAAATAGGGCGCACGTCAAATCTATGCAATCTCGTTGTAACACTCAATTGATGCTCTCAGGCTTCCTACGATATACCGTGAAAGTGCTCGGCGGCCACTGTTTGCTGGATATCTGTTCATACCAGTCCGCGAAGCGAGGACCTAACGGGTTAAGAGGTCGATAGCCGACATCTTCTTGTATAATGACCAAGCTCGGACGGTTCTGCTGTTTCGCAAAGAAATCATGATTTATAGCCAATCCCGTTGAATTCATAAGAGGAGGAACGGCGAGCATTTGCGGGCGCAATGGGGTGGCGAGAATAAGCCCGTAATTCCAACCTACGAAGGCTATACTTCGATCGTCACCTGCGAGAGGCGCAACATCATTTTGGACCCAGGTAAGAGCTTCAGCTTGGAATTGCGTACCGCGCAGACCCGCAAACGCTCCTCCCGAAATTTTTGATGCCAGCATTGGTGCGTTCGGAGGACTACCGTAGTAATAAAACAGCGAAGTGTTAAGTAGGGCGATGATGACCACAGCTTGAGCAGCGACGGCTGACTTGATCATGGGTTTATTCTTTGGACTCAAGCCCGCCAAGGAGGCGACAGCGGCAATGGCAGCGCCCACTGGAAAATTGAGAATGCTGTGATACGCACTCGCCATTGTCGTCAGTCCCGCGGCCATTCCTGTTAGCCAAATAAGACCAAGAACCCGATCTGTCGGCAAAAAGCAGGCCCTTCGCATGCGCGTGACCAAACCGATGCCGGTTAGTGAAACGACAGTAACGACGTCGTGGGAACGACAGAAAAGTGCCACATGTCCTTTGAAAAGAATGACGACCAGTATAGCGATGCCCACTGATGTCAGGTGCACGCCGAGGTGTTGGCGGAAGACTCCCAAGACAATGGATAAGGTACAGGCGATAGTAAAGGTCCGATGTGATGCCAGCAATCCGAAGGAGTAGTCAATCTTACGTGACCAGCCATCGACATCATTGATTGCCGCGAGATAGGCGACGCTATCCAGAAGTCTTTCGAAGGAAAGCGCGTTGATTACGGCAACCCAAGCACTTGCTTGGACCACGATGAGGACAGCAACGTAATAGAATGCAAACTTTTTCAACCCTTCCATAACGCCCAAGATCGCAACGCATGCTGCGAGTGTGAGGCCTAACGAAGGATAGGCCGTTACGGAAATTGCCCACCCGACCGCAGACACCACCGCCCACGAGCGGTATAGACGTTTGTCTGACAGTGCTATTCCTAGGGCAGACAAAGCGACGATAAGGCCTTGCAGACCGATCGTATTATAAGAAACGGCCGGAAGACCAAACGGAATGAAGCTCAACGCCACCGCTGCGCAACACCAGGCGCTAACCGGTTTACAAATGCGAACGAGCAGCCGCAGCAAAACTAGCGCCGCCGTTGTTGAAGCGACGAGATACATGACTCGCATCCATAGGATCATTCCGTCAGGGGTCTTCTCGATACCCAGTATCCGCAGGATCGCGTAGGGGAGGAGCTGTGCGGTTTGGTGAATCGTCGTTAAAGTACTGCTGCCAATGCCCCCTTTCAGCCAGTCGTCTATGAAGATGGCATAGTAGGCTTCGTCCGAAAAATCGATCCCTAATGGCAAACGCCAGATTAGCAAAGCCAGAACTGCAAGGAAGATCAGGCCGCCTACAAAATGTTTGGAGAAACGGAACGAGAAAAGAGAGGTGTGTTCTCGACAGTAAATTTTGCGGTCGACGATGAGAAACATGGCATCCTTCGGACAATAGACACTACCCGGTTTCGCTTAATATTTAAGGAATAACCGGAAATAAGTTGACCTACCACACGCTGGTGGACTGTGACTAAGAACGCCGCTGATCATCTCTTGCTAAAATGAAATGCGGTATATCTCCCAAAGCTCTTCTGCTCACCTCGCAGATAGATGGCGTCGAAGTCAGCAACCCACTCAGAAGGATATACGCGCTCCAATGGTGCCATGCTACGAGAGAAACACTCGTATGGCTAAGAATTCCAGATGAGAAACTCAAGTAGCCTGCGAGTATGATAGCAATCGCTGCAGCAAGATACTTTCCGGCGACAGGCCTTATCCGTAAGAACCGTTTGACGCCAATTTCAACAAGAAATAGCCCGGCAATGAAAATGAGCGCGGACACTGCTAAGCTCTCGGCGAACTTCCGGTCGTCCACAGTCTTCCACCAGAGCAACGTGTAGCTCAGAGCCACACCTAGGCCGATCCCAATCGTTTTGCTGGGGAGGCCAAATACCCGATCACCTGATAGGACTGACAGGCTTTGAAACAGTGTACTTAGCTTACTTCTAAAGCTTAATACAACAAAAGGCCAAAACACAATAATGGCAGCTACGAACAGATAAATCAGCACAGTACTTTTATTATTTGCCATCTAAAACCGCTGCCCATCATAATTCCATAAAAGAGTATGCTACTAGCCTTGAGCATCATGGCACAAAGCGCCGCTTCGACCGTCCGCCAGAATACTACAGCGCTTATAAAACCTAAGCGTGCAGTTGGCACCATCAGTGATAAAGGTGTCAGATATTGTTTATCACCTGCGCCTCTTGATTGAATCTCAAAGCATCTTTGCGCGGGTTCTGCTCAGCGCCTCACACAATCGTCCCGTCAGATTGAAGTTGTGTGGTTTTTCCGTTTCTTATGAGTGCTGATCTTATCAGTCGAGGCCTATCTTTAACCTCGGTCATGATCTTGGCCACGTATTCGCCGACTAGACCTATCGCCAGGAGATTGAGGGAGCCAAAGAAGAGGACGCTGATCAGCAGAGTTGTAATCCCTCGAGGGGCGATATCCGGAAACAGGGCCCGCGCCAGAACCACGAGGATGACGGCTAATATCGACAAAGCGAACAAAACCACACCGGTTGCTGTTAGCATCGACATCGGGACGTTGCTGAATGAAAAGATTCCCTTCTTCGCCCAATCGATGTTCTTCAGCAGATTGTTCGTCGAGCGGCCAAACTGGCGTTCCGGACGAATGTAATCAACACCCGTCTGGCGAAATCCTACATATGCGCGAAGCCCTCGCATAAAAAGGTCGCGTTCTGGAGATCGCAATAGCCATCCCACAACACGCTGGTCAATGAGAGAAAAGTCACCAGCATCGAGGGGGATCTTTACGTAGCTAAAGGCCGCGAATACTCTATAGAACGCCTTGTACAACAAACCCCAGATCCAAGGCATCTCGCGCTGTACACGCCGTCCATAGACAACGTCATGCCCTTGCTCCCATTTCGAATAAAAGTCCTCGATTAATTCCGGTGGGTCTTGCAGATCGCCGTCAAGGAGAACGACTGCCTGCTTAGTCGATAGTTCCATGCCGCTACGAAATGCCATCTGCGATCCGAAATTGCGGGAATGGGAAATGCCCAATACATTCTTGTCCTGCGCAGAAATCTTCAAAATCACATCAGCGGTTTCGTCGGGACTACAGTCGTTAACAAATATAATTTCATAATCGATTTTCAGCCGTCGGAACACATCTGTCAGACGGCGATACATAATCGGGATTGCTTCTGCATCCTTATAGCATGCGATGATTGCGGTAACGCTCCTGCGCCTGTTCAAGGTCGCGCGTTTAGTGGTGTTGGACATCTCCTCCTCGGGTAGCGTGGCAATCCACTCAGCTATTTTTATAAGTCCGCTTTCGAGAGAGGTTTTCGCTTTCCATCCCAGCATTTGATCTGCCTTCTCGGAGTTTGAGTACCAGTCCTGAAGATCCCATGCACGCGCTTCCATACTGTTATAAACAGGTGTCGCAGTGACGCCGAAAGTTGTACGAGCAGTCTCAACGAGTTGGCCGATGGTGGTCTTTATACCTGATCCTATATTCAGACTCTCACCAAAAATAGATGGGTTCATCTTGGCCGCGGCAAGAATGAACGCATGGCACACGTCATCGATAAAAATGAAGTCCCGTGATATTTCCGGATCAACCAGTGGCGGCAGTCGTTTTGACAGCATCTCCTTTACGAGGTTGGGCATCAGCCGAGACGTGTCCTCCAACGGACCGTAGACCGAATAAAGCCGAAGATTAACGCAGGGAAACTGGTGATGCTTGCCCATGTAGCTCAGATAATCGCTGGCAGCCACTTTAGATACAGCGTAGTCGCTGTTCGGCTTGCAAGCGTCCGTTTCACGGGGTGCGGCGGAATTGATTCCATATTCCGACGAGCTTCCTGCGTGAACAAATGCGGCGAGAGGGCGACTTGCCAACATCCCCACCAGACGCGTAGTGGCGAGAAAATTTGTTTCATAAATCAGACTTGCATTCTTCTCGAACGAATAGGCTCCGTATGCGACGCAGTCGAATACCGTTTGTGGCTGCACACCATCGAGAAGGTTCTTGACGGCATTTTCGTCATTGAGATCAGCAGCAAGGATCTGGTGGTCCCGGACATCTTGCAGGCGCCAATTCTTTTCTCTCTGGACAACCGCAAACACGTCGCTGCGTTGGCGGGCAATCATTTGAAACAAGTTCGCCCCCACGAAGCCTGACGCACCCGTTACGAGGATTGGACCGCGAAGAGCGCGGATAAAAGCTTCAATGTCGGTCATTATGAATGTTGCCTGGATAAATTATAGTGGCTAATTGTTTGCATCAGGGAAGCAGGGTCCAAACCAGACTCGCCTCGCAAATATCGTTGCGACCCATATTTTGAAAAGTGATGAGCACGCGCATAGAGGTGCCGCATCCTGATATTCCCGTGATCGCTACCTAGGAGGTAGAGCGCGAAGTCCGACCCAAAGCTGCCTTGGCGCACATGCTCTTCAGCAATATAGACCACGCCGCAGGCTTCAATCGCATCTAGGAGTTCTTTTGAGGGGGGATTTTCAGCCAGCGGCAATTCAGCCACTGCCCATAAAACTGGCCTTCGCGCCTTCTCAATACTGTTGCAGGCTTCGATGTAGGTGCCAGCAAGCGGCCCTACCGCAATCACCACTGGCCCAAATCCTTCTGTCAGCTTGCGCCATGGAGCGTATGCAGGCACGCTCCAACCCTTGGGCGGTTCGCCGCGACCAAGCCGTAGATAGCTGAGTCCTGGCTTGTCAGCCATCTTAGCTATGACAGCCGGGACATCTTCATCGAAAACTGGAACGAAGGCGCGGGTATTTGGCAACGTCAAAAGGACGCCGTAGTCCTCGATGGAGTGATGGGTCGGCCCCATAACGCCATAAGCATAACCTCCCCCATTACCGACAATTTTCACAGGCAAGTTGTGAAATGCAACGTCGTTTCGCAATTGCTCGAACGCCCTCGCATAGCAGAAAGGTGCAATGCTGTATGCCCAGACATCAAGCCCCTGCCGCGAGAGCCCAGCGGCAACGGACACCATGTTCTGCTCGGCTATACCTGCATTGATAAAACGTTCCTTCATCGCTTCGCGTAATGGTTCCAGAGCCATATAACCAAGATCGCCGGTTAGGAACACGAGATTCGGGTCATCTAACCGAGCTACAAGAGCATCGCAAAACTGGTTTCTCATAGCGTGGACAAATCCTGGATGGCCTTGAGGTGTAAGGCTTCATTAAGCGGCAAATAATGCCAGCCTACTTGATTTTCCATGAAGGACACGCCCTTTCCCTTAACTGTTTCCATGACGATAACGTGTGGACGGTCGGTTTTACGAGCGAGGGCACTTCGGATTTCAACAGGGTCATGACCTGAAACAACATCGATCTGGGCATTGAACCCGGCGATCCGTGCCTGAAGTGACTGCATGGACGCAACGCCTTCGGTTGTGCCAAATCCTTGCAACCCGTTTTGATCCACCAGTATCTTCAGATTTGCGAGCTTCTGGTGGCAGGCGAATATGAATGCTTCCCATGTCGAGCCCTCCTGCCACTCACCGTCCGACGTCAAGCAGAATACAGTTCCATTATTCGCCTTGAGACGAAAGGCTAGAGCTGTTCCGGCTGCAAGCGAGAGGCCATGGCCCAGACTTCCTGTTGCAAAGTCGATTTTCGGTAGTCCGCTTGCGGGTGGGTGCCCCGCCAGAAGGGTCGCATCCCTATGGAAGGTGGCGAGATCTTGATCGGTCAAAAGTCCTAGGCTCCAGAGCACGATATATAGAGCGCCAGCAGAGTGGCCCTTTGAAAGAATAAATCGGTCACTCGGCTGCATGAATTCGTGGAACGTTATCATCATAGAATCAATCGCGGAGAGATTGCCGCCAATGTGGCCGACACCGCTTTCATAGTGCATTTTAAGGAGGCGCAGTCGTGCGCGTCTGAAATCAGAATCGGTGAGTCGGTTGTTCGCTATACCCGGAGTTTCCACGTTACATTCCCTAGCTCAACGGTGCCGATGGTAGAAGCCTTCTACCCCAATACAACCAGTCATCTCTTTCTCAATAGGCTAGAGTTAGCCGCCACACAATAGCCGCAATCACTTTGCTTGAGCTTTGTTCCGGTGCACTCGCGGCTGTTTGATCGATTGGCTCGCTTACTCTGTGAATTGCCGCGTATGTCTCCAACCGAAAGGTGCCCGACTGTTCTTAATCCTAGCGAAAGTCGTGTCCGGCCATGTCTCCTGGACGTGACCTATACCCCAGCAGTCAGGAAATGAGACTGCGCAAGCCATCTGGTCAACGCCGTGGCTTCCAACGCGGGTTCGACAACAAGGGTGGGTTTTACCAGAGAGTGAGGTATTCCCGGCAGGAGGAAATCTCTAGTAACGATGCTTATATCCCGCCAGCCAGACGCCTGAACCCTTTGTCTCAGACGGGCGGCGCTGAACGCCATTTCGTCCGGCTCAAGACATGCCCATTTGCGGCCGATCCTAGTTCCGAAGATAAAGGCACAATAAGGATTCATGAGATTTGGCTCGATAAATGCCATGCAGCCACCGTCTTGCGTCATCGAACGCATCGTGCCCAAAACAGATTCGAGCTCTACAACGAGATGATGTAATATTCCGTTGCCATATATCATATCAAACTTGCCGAGAACGAGCGGGTTTTCCCCCAAGAGATCGAGTTTTTCAAAGCGGAGATTCGGAGCCTTATGCGTGGCCTTAGCATGGGCAAGGAAGCTATCGCTGATGTCGACGCCGACGACTTCTGCAGTTATATGTTGAGCGACGTATGCAGCGGCCTCGCCGGTGCCGCAACCAATTTCGAGTATTCGCTTCGCCTTGACACGCTCGGCTTGCGCGACAAACCAAGCATTGCGTCGATTTGCTCTAATAAGAGTTGAACCGACAGGAGTGAAGACTTGGTTGAATCCGTTCTCGTCTTGCAGCTTGAACTGTGTCATTTCGGCCCCTTGTGCGCTACAACGCCGTAGCCGAGAGGATCGTTCTTAGAACCCGCACCGATACATAGAGATAGGTGCGCCGACAACAGCGCAAAAATGGCGCAAGGCGCAATCAATATTGACAGAGGTCCCGTCCACAGTAGGTCCTTCAACCTTTTTGGCTTTGCCAGTCGTACGCACAGCACGATTAGCTTGTTGGCGATTACGGCGATATCGTTGCCGCGCTCCAGAATCTCACAATTATCGAACGCGGAGAACATCGCAGCTAGTCGAAATCGAGTAAATCTATGAAAATCGTAGGGCGCATGGTGTACGCGCGCTGCGAAAGGAACCGTAATGAGTAGCGTACCGCCGGGACGCATTACTCTGTACATTTCCGCGATCAACGCTACAGGATCGACCGCATGCTCAAGGACCTCAGTGCACAGCAGCGTCTCGAAGTAAGAATCTGGAAACGGAATGGTCTTTCCATCGAATGCAACGATTTCTGTGTTGTTGCCCATGCCGAAGGAACTTGCCTGAGGAACGTCCAGCCCCGTGTACTGTACTTGGCGCCCAATGAGCGAACGGAACGGCATCTCGCCGCATCCGACGTCGAGCACAGGTCCTACGACACGATTCAATCGCGGCGTTAGAAAACGGGTACATGTCAAGAGCTGAAGATCTACGAGAAGACGCAAGCCATATACTAGCTGAGCGAACGTCCCATGCCCCCGTCGAACAGGAATAGGCTTGAACTCCTCCGTCGCGTCAACACCCATCCAATCCCCTCTAAGTTGTGCGAAACACAAACAATCGAAGCCCCAGGTAACATATAATCGCGAGCAAAGGCAACAACAGCGCCTGTCCAATTAGTGGATCAATTCCGAACGTCTCAAGTGTCCGCAGAGCGCTGTAGTTAGAGATCGCGAATCCAGTATAAAAGACGAGAAATCTGGGTAAATTCCGACGCGATAAATCTTTGAAAACCAGTCCGCCATAGGTGACAAAATTGAACATCAAGGCCGCGATCATCGATACAACAAGCGCAATCCACAATGGCATGGAAAGCAGAATGCATACCGTGTAACTGGCATACCCAAAAGTCGTATTCATCAGCCCCACGGCTAAGAAACGTGCCACGCGTAACAACTCAACCATCTGCCGCTCTCATGCGAACACCTACTAATTTTGCTCGGATTGAAGATACTCCGATCAGAGGCAGTCGCAATCGCTCGCAGATGCCTGATGACCTTTATGAGGTAGAACACCTGGTTCCCCTTGCATACGGATATTGCTACAGCGGCGCATATAACAACGATCAGCAGCACATTTTCGGTTTTCAGACATCTGAACCAGGGACCGCAGAAATCGTCCAGCGAATTTTCCAGATGTACGCCGATGGAATGTCGCCGGCAAAAATTGCGACAATCCTCGAATCGGAAGGTATCCCCGGCCCTTGTGACCGCAAATGGAGTGGCGCCACCATCCGCGGCGACCGCGCTCGTCGCACCGGCATCCTCAACGACGAGATCTATATCGGTCGTTCGTGGGTACCTGGCCGGAACTTCGTTTCTGCGTACGCACTGCGCATCATCACGGATGAGCTCTGGAGGCGCGTCAAGCTGCGCCAGAGTTTTGCGGCTAGGGGCCCTGTAGGATCTCCATCTCGGCCATAGTGCAGCTTCGAAAGATGCAGACTGGCCGGCCACACCGGCCAGTCTGCACAATCACAGTATTGAAGATGGAATTCAGCACATGACCAAGAACGTTCTATTCTACGCCCGCTACTCCACCGACCGCCAGAATGAGGTTTCGATCGAGACCCAGACGGAACTCGGCAAGAAGTTTGTTGCCGATAGGGACTGGAAGCTGGTCGCGACGTACTCCGACTCCGCGATCAGCGGGACGACATTCACCTCTCGCCCTGGCATCCAGCAGCTCTTGGCGCATGTGAAGCGCGAACGTATCGATGTCGTGCTCTGCGTCAATGTCGATCGTCTGTCCCGCGATGTCGAGCACACCTCGAAGATCCTGAAGGATTTGAACTACCACGACTGCGCCATCTGGACTGTCGAGGCCGGCCGGGCGGTCACAGATATGGAGTTGCACATGCGCTCCACGATGAGCCATGAGCTCGTCGAGCAGGGTCGGACACGCACCCGAGAAGGTATGAAGACAGCAGTACGCAAGGGGAAGGCAACCACTTGCCTCTCCTACGGCTACAAGCTATCCCAGCATCGCGATGCGAATGGTGACCGCATCAAGGGGCTGAGGGAGATCGATCCGGTCAAGGCCGAGATCGTGCGGGGGATCTTCAAAGACTATGTCGATGGCGTCTCACCGGCAGCCATCGCACAGAAGCTGAATGACTTGCAGATCCCGGGCGCACGTACCAAATACTGGCGCGACACTACCATCCGGGGCAGTGTCACTGACGGGACCGGAATCCTAAACAACTCCCTCTATGTCGGGAAAGTCGTCTGGAACAAACAGAAGTTCCGCAAGGACCCGACGACAGAACGGCGAACATCTCGTGCGAACGACAGGGACGAATGGGAGTTCATGGACAAACCTGAGCTGCGCATTGTTTCGGATGAGCTGTGGGAACGGGCGAAGCAACGCCAAGCCGAAAGCCGGGAAGAGTTCGACCGGCACTCGACAAACCGTCTCAACGCGACGCACCGTCCGGAATATCTTCTCAGCCGGATGCTCCAATGTGCCGAGTGCGGCGGCCCCTACGCAATCAGCGGAAAGGATCGCTATAGCTGCACCAACCGCAAGAAGCGTCTACCGATCGACGAACTCGGCGGCGAATGCTGTAGCAACAGCAAAACCATCACACGCCATGAACTCGAAGAGCGCGTCCTCAATTGCATTCCGGTCGCATTCTACTCCATCGATATCTTTGACCGGATTTCGCACAAGATGATCGCCCATGAGGTGACCAAGCTGAAGAGCGTCCCCTCCCGCAAAGATCAGATTGCGACAGAGCTTGCAAAAATCAAATCGACGCAGGCGGGTCTGATGCAACAAATCCAGGACCGGCATGCCGAAGGCCGACCGCGCCTTGCCATCCTCGACGACCAACTGGATGGACTGGAAGTGACGCGTGAGCAACTGGCCTTAGAGCTTGCCGCTACCGAAGCGCCGAAGGAGGATTTTCAGGAAAAAATTGCGAAGCTGAAGCAGCAGTTCAATCCTGATAATGTCGAGGTTGCCATCCGCAAGCTGATGTTCCTAGCCCGTAACAATGCCGACGAAGACGCCAAACAGCGCCTGATGCCGATCGTGCGCGATCTCATTCAGACCGTGGTGATCGGCAAGACACCGGGCCACCAGCCGGCGAGCCTGCAGGTCCATGGCGACATCGCCAGTATCATGGCATCCATGGAGGTTCTCGATCTGATGGAGCAGCAGTTCCTTGCCGCAGCAGGCAACGATCTGATGGCGCGAATTGCGTCTGGCGAGATCGACACGGAGGCCAAACGCAAAAAGCTCCTCGACCAGTATGGTGAGGAGCTTAAAAGCAAATATTTGGAATGGTCGAATTTACAAGTTTCAGTGGTTGCGGGGGCCTGCTTCGACACAGGATGGTTTGAAAGAACGGATTAACCCACCCGCTCCTTCGCGATCCTCACATTTCGGCGCTCCCAGCTGACAAGCACGAGACTTGCTGCCGCGATGAGGACAGCGCCGATGAAGACGTTGATTGCCGGTACTTCCGTCCAGATGGCGTAGCCGTAGATGAAGGCCCAGATCAGGCCAGTGTATTCCACTGGCGCCAGCGACGATGCGGGCGCGTGTCTGAAGCCTTCATAGAGAAGATATTGCCCGATTGTTGAGACTAGCCCGACCGCAATCATGAGGAGCCAGCCTTGCGCATCCGGGTTTTTCCAGAGCCAGGGCAAGGACAGTGCGCAGGCGATGCCGAACAGTGCGCTGGTGGCATACATCTGCGTCAGCGTCGTTTCGCTTCTGCTGACGAGACGAATGAGGATTGTGCTCCACGCCCAGCAGAAGCCTGCGATGATGCACAGTGTTGCGGGGAGCCAGTTAGGAGAATGGGCCGGATTGGCCGCCACGACGACACCGACGAAACCGATCGCGCAGGCTATCGAGCGGCCGGCACCGACCTTTTCCTTCAGAACGAAGATGGAGAGAACCCTCACCATGATGGGTGCGGAGAAATAGAGCGTGGTGAGTTCCGCCAGCCCGAGATATCGCGCGGAGCTGTAGAACAGCATCCATGCGGTGAGCATGAGGGCTGCGCGAATGATGACGGTGCCGCGGTATTTGCTCTTAAGGATGGACGGGTGGCGGTAGCGGCGTGCCAGGAGGCCGGTGATCAGGACGATGACTGCGCTTCGCACGAAGAGGATTTGCGGAACCTCGTAGCTTTCCACAAGCCATTTGACGAGGCATCCTGAAGAGCAAAACAGGAGTAGCCCATGGCCGCCAGCCCGATGCCGAAAAGCGGCCTTGCTTCCAATGATCCTGCCATGCGTTTCACCGCGATACTCTGATGGTTTTTCCTAACCGAGCCCAGCGACACGGTCCATCAAATACGTAAGCGTATTCGACGCGTTTGCCCCGTGGTCCGGTCACGGCAGCCAAGCTCCGGACCCAAGGGCAAAGCTTTGCTAGACATACGAACTGGATGAGCGGACACCCAATCCAGCCGCGTTGTGTCATGGCCTCGCTAAACGACGTGGTTTAAAGCCCTCGATCTTCGCACATCGAGGGTCTTGACGGTCAATTCACAGGCATCGCGCCCGTCGTGCCACACTTTGCAAATTTACCCTTTGTATCCTTGCACTGTACGGCCTTTTTCTTGACCGGCTCGCACTTTACAAATTTGCCTTTGGCGTCTCGGCACTGCCCAGCGCTAGCTGGCGCCGTGACAAAGGAGATCAAGGCAACGCAAACCAAAACCAATTTCCACATATCCGGTTCCTCCAGTCGGGATCGACAACGCTATTGATATACCGACCCAGGAAAAATGCCAGATGCGGCCCGCAACTGTGACATCCAAAAACGCAAGGCCGGCGCTATAGATCGGCGTTGATCAAGGGTCCGCACCAGATCATCTGAACTGGCTCTCAAACCAACACTCGTGGTCAATCGCGCTGCGTACACCCATTAAAAGGAGTTAGATCAGAAACCAGATCGCGGCCGCTGCGGTGATACAAAGAACCACGAAATGCTGCGCTGTTAGAGAGTATCCCGTCTTGCACGCGGGCATTCCAGGAACAGGCTCCCCAACTGGCGGATATTCTCGTGCGCTCACCGCTGGGGACGCGACATCGGTCGTTGTGTCTTCCGGAGGAGAGCTGGGGGCTGCGGCAGACGGCATTGCCGACACGGCGACAACACTTGTGGTTTCTTCGTCGGACTTGACCGTCACACGGATTTCGGAACCGGACCTGACTGCGTCAACGGCGTCGCGGGCCGCCGCAACCTCGTTATCGGCTTCAACAAGGGTGGTATAGGTGACGAGAAAAAAGGGCATCGCTTCCAGAACTATTTGAACCAAATTATCACCGAGAAAAAACAGTCGATCGTTCTGCCGGATTATAACTTTGCAAGGCCACGATCACTCAGCGCCAGATCGCGCAGCGAGCGGTTCAGCATCCGGCAGAACCCGATCCTCCTTTAGACCACCAAGAGACTGGATAAGATCGAGGACACGCTGGCGAATGCTGGCGTCATCAATTTCCAGGAACGCCTTGGCCAACGCCATGAACTCTTTCGAATCCAGCTCCAACGGACGAAGAGCTGGGATCAGCGACCCCTGATCCACCGATGTTTTCGGATCACCCTCGAAGAAGGAGATGGGAACACTCAAAAGCTCAGATCTGCGTTGCAATCGGCCGGCTTCCACACGGTTTATGCCCTTTTCGTATTTCCGAATCTGCTGCAACATGATCCCGAGACCGTCTTCAAGCGTGCATTGGGTCATTTCCAGCGACGACCGGCGCATCCGGAAGCGCGAGCCAGCATGAATGTCAATGGCGGTTGGTGACTTTGTCATGAGGGGCGAAACTCCAAACATTCGGCCGAACCCGTGTAACAAATCTGTTGAAGCTGCAACTGCGTAATCCGGAGAACCTCGGCGTTCTCTCACCTCTGCTGTAGCACGCGTGCCACTTTGCTGGACAGAGCAGACTTTAATGTCACCATCAATAAGAACACAGGCGAGCCGTTTGCGGGGGCAGCACCTGAATCTTTGACGATCATCAGCCAATTCATGCTTGCTGTTATGCTTCACCCGGCAGCACGTCCTGCTCCAGCATTGCGATGTGTTCGTCACAGACATTCTTTACCACCTCGAGAAGATGCGCCGTCCGCTTCCCAAGCCAGACAAGCGCCTCCTCGCTGATCTCGAAATGCTTCGAGTACCGGGCCTTCACATAGGCCTCGTTGATCGTGTTGAACCACGCCCGCTCCCGATGGTGGTCGCGTGGAAACGCTTCCACCAATCGAAGGTCCTGCTCCTCAGCCAACGAGCGCAGAAACTTGATGTTGTGCGATGCTGGTCCATAATTCATAAGCGTTAATAGGACACATGAGTAAGCCTGCTCGAGTGTTTGATGGAGCGCAAAAGCAGCATCCTTTCGCCACTTGATGTCAGTCTCCGAATTTTTCAGCTGAAACGCAGCAGTTTGCAGGGACCGCTGAGCGTTTGGGAGCCGTTCCTGGAAATGCTCCCACGCCACCCGCAGCCGTGCCTCTGCAGTCAGTGGCTTCGGCTCAGCCAATGGCTCGTCATCCAGCTCGTAAAGAACAATGCCTTCCTTGCGGATATCCGAGAAGAAGTAATGCCCTTCCTTCAGCTGTATGTTCACCTCACGACGCGAGTGAACGATAAACTGTGCCGGCGTTTCGATAAAGCTGTCGCGGATGAGACGATCGGCTGCTTTGTACCAGTATTCAGCAAAGTCTGTCAGCTTGCGATTGTTGACGATGACCAGCAGATCGAAGTCCGAGCGATAACCCTTCATCGTATGCGGTTCGTCGACAAAGGTGCCACGCGCATAGGACCCGAACAGGATGATTTTGAGGATGCGTCCGCGCTTCTTGAAGTCCGATGTTCCCTCGCCAAGCGCATCCTCGAATTCCTCGTGCAGGATTTCGAGCGCACGGGCAATTTCACGTTGCTTGCGGGGCGGGATATGATCGAGGGAAGACTTCATCATGGTAGCAGGTTCTTGTTCGCTGGCGGTATCGACGTCGACTCTCTTAAAGGTGGTCTGGAAAACCTGACACAGTTCAACCGAAACAACAACTGCAGGAAATCCCCCTAGGTCTTTGACACGCTTCACACAAAAGCTCTCAGCGGAGTTGGCATGCCTTCGTCTGCGGCGCTGCTTTCAGTTCTGATTTGGCTGCCTTGCCCTTCCTTGCTTACTCATCAATCGTGGCTCTGCCGGGCCTTCCCGTCATACGTCCAAGTGTTTCGTCATTCAGCGCGAAGCGGTGAACGAGCGCCATGGTGACGTGGCCTGCGATCAGAACCGACAGAACCCATGCCAACAGACTGTGAAAAAGATCGGCCGGTGCGATCATCCATGAAACCTCCGCCCCGCTCGCCGGGATCCACAGCTCCCACCCCTTGCCGCTGCCATAGGCCCGCAACAGCGCCAAGGCCGGAATGATGAACATCAGGAGGTAGAAGCTGACGTGCACAACAGCGGCCATACGAGCGGTAACGGTGGTCGATTGAACCGGGCGACGGTTGCGATTGACGGTCCACCAGGTAGCGCGAATGACGACAAGCACGATCACCAGAAGGCCGACGGTGCCATGGCCAGGTCCAAGCGACGTGACCGTCCTGACCCACTCCGTATCGCCAAATACACGCCACGTCAGAATGACGAGAAACTGCCAGATCAAAAGAATGGCCATCGTCCAATGCAAGGTTCGGCTGATGAGACCATACTGCCCCGGCGTATCCAGCCACATACGAGAATTCCTGTTTGTCATTGCCTGCCTCTAGCTGTGGTTGACGCAGAGCGCAACGGTGGGATCCGACGATCGCCCTTGGTCTGATCCTTGTGCTGCGCTTCGCTCATCCAATAGCGCCAGACGCACGCCTGTCCTGCCGCTCACTACGGCGCTATGGGGAGCGCGTTCCCGTCAGGACAGGCTCATCCCGCAATCCCTTGTGACCGTCCAGTCATTCGTTATCGACCCTAACACCAGGCTGAGAAGCAGGCGTTATGACATCGAACACCGTCATGGTTCATTATCCTCGATGACATCAGCCTGTCTGCTCCTGGCTTGCGGATATTCACTGCTCTGTTGCGCATTGTCGTCTGCCGCACCGTGGCCTTGACCCATCCGGCATTCATCGATCAGGTCGGCAAACAAGGCCCGATCAGCATCGCGACGGAGAAACGCCGGCAGCTGTATTGCAAGCCAATGCTTCAGGTCACACTGAACGCCGGTATCACCATCCTGCGCCAGGCGCTCCAACACAAACGATCCGAGCAATATCTTGCGCCGGGTATCGTGCGCGCGCTCCTGCCTGTCCAGTCGCGATTGCAAACTGCGCTTGCGCTCTTCGAGCTCTTTGATGCGTTGCGCGATCGGCTTTCTCATAGCGGTGTGCTCCTTTAGCGATTTGGCCTCGGAGCTATTCGAACTCCATTCTCTCAGGGCCCGCAACCTGCAGATCTGCACGTCGCCCGCACGGCCTGCCGGTGCTAGCGATGGCCTCATGAATGCAACAAGGGCGCACTTACGAGTTCGGGGGGCGAATTGCAGCATTCCCACTCACCCGGTTTCCACCAATGGGAAAGGACAGATGCCGGTGGCGATTTACCATCTGAGCAGCAAGCCAGTCTCCAGATCAGGCGGCAGAAGTGCCGTGGCGGCCATTGCCTATCGCACCGCAAGTCTGCTGGTAAATGAACGCGATGGTCTTGTGCATGATTTTACCGCAAAGCAAGGTGTCGACCACTGCGAGATTGTTTTGCCAGAGGACGTCGAGGCGGCCTGGGCGCTTGATCGCTCGACGCTTTGGAACGCAGCTGAAGCTGCCGAGAAACGCTGCGATGCCCGTGTTGCCCGCGAGTTCGAGATCGCCCTTCCGCATGAGCTGAACAACGATGATCGTTTGTCGCTGACGCGTGCCTTTGCTCAGGATCTCGCCAACCGCTTTGGCACAGCCGTCGACTTTGCGATCCATGTGCCGCAGGGCAAAAGCGATACCCACAATATCCATGCCCATGTGATGATGACCACGCGGGTGGTGACGTCGGATGGCCTTGGCGACAAGACGCTGATCGAGCGCGAGAACAAATGGCTTACCGCCCATGATCTACCAACGTCGCACAGCCAGATCCGCGATATCCGCCAGATGTTTGCAGAGCATGCCAACCGCCATCTCCTGCGCGCTGGTCTTGATGTGCGTGTCGATGATCGCTCGCATCTGACGCGCGGCCTGTCGATCGAACCAACCGAACATATGGGGGTGCATGCCAGCCAGATGATGCGGCGCGGGCTGGATGTCTCGAGAACCCGGCTGGAGGAGAATGCGGCACGGAGAAACGCCGAGCTGATCCGGCGCAAACCGGACGAGGTGCTGCGCCTCATCACCGACGAAAAGAGCGTGTTCACCCGTCACGATGTCGCTCGCACGCTGCATCGCTATATCAACGACAATGGCAGCTTCCAACGCGCGCTTGCCGCCGTCATGGCGTCACCACAACTGGTCGAGTTGCAGCCTGAACGACACGACGACGTGGCGCGCTATTCGACCCGCGAAATGATCGGGATCGAGCATTCCATGGCCGCCAGTGCACTGCGCATGGCAGACAGACACAGCCATGGTGTCAGACCTGAAAACGTTGATCATGCGCTTGGTCGTCAGGACGCGCTTCTGCCCGCTTCTGGTCTCAGCCACGAGCAGCGATCTGCTGTCCATCACATCACAGCTGCGCAGCAGATCGCCGCGGTCATCGGCTTTGCCGGGGCTGGCAAATCCACCATGCTGGCCGCGGCACGCGACGCCTGGGAGGCACAGGGTTTTACGGTTCATGGGGCAGCGCTTGCCGGAAAGGCAGCGGAAGGATTGACGCAATCATCCGGTATCGCCGCACGCACCCTGGCGTCATGGGAATATGGCTGGCAACGAGGCAAAGGCGAACTCCAACGCGGCGATATCTTCGTCATCGATGAGGCGGGCATGGTCGGCAGTCGCCAGCTCGCCCGGATCGTGTCGCAGGTCGAAAAGCGAGGTGCCAAGCTCGTTCTGGTTGGTGATCACGAGCAGCTTCAGGCGATTGGTGCCGGCTCGCCTTTCCGCGCCATTGCCGAGCGCATCGGCTCGGTCGAGCTTT
This sequence comes from Agrobacterium sp. lyk4-40-TYG-31, assembly GCF_030209855.1. Classification (NCBI taxonomy): domain Bacteria; kingdom Pseudomonadati; phylum Pseudomonadota; class Alphaproteobacteria; order Hyphomicrobiales; family Rhizobiaceae; genus Agrobacterium; species Agrobacterium sp. lyk4-40-TYG-31. The sequence continues at coordinate 7,999 of NZ_JARVRE010000023.1, read as the reverse complement.
CTGAAATCCGACGACAGACACACGACTGGCAGCGCCACGCGTCGGTCGCGTTTGCCACCCACCGCACCGTTGATGGACTGGCGGCTTACGCTGAACAGGGCAGCGTTCGTTTTGCCGATGACCGCGATCGGGCGCGCGAACAACTCGTGGCTGACTATCTCGCTGATCGCCTCGACAATCCCAATGCCTCACGCATTGCCCTGGCCCATCGTCGCGTCGATGTGCAAGCCATCAACGCCGGCATCAGACAGGCTTTGCAGGCCAAAGGGCTGCTGGCGAAGGGCAGTGGTTTGGGCATCGGGGACGATGAAGCGTCGACCGTTAAAGTCGGGACGGGACTTGCTGACAATGGAGATCGTGAGATCGTCTATCAAACTGTCAACGGCAAGCGCTCCTTTGCGCCCGGCGACCGCATCCTTCTTCTGGAAAACAACCGTGATCTCGCTGTCAAAAACGGCATGCTGGGAACCGTGGAGGTCGTCGAGCCGAACGCAATACATCTGCGGCTCGACGGAGCTGCCAGCGGGCAAAACAATGCCCGTGTTCTCCCTCTACCCGTAAAAGATTACCAGAGTTTTGATCATGGCTATGCGACCACCATTCACAAGGCCCAAGGCGCCACCGTCGACCGTAGCTTCGTCATGGCATCGTCGACCATGGATCGACACCTGACCTATGTGGCCATGACGCGTCATCGCCATCAGGCAACCCTTTATGCCGGTCGCGATGACCTCGGCGACACCAAAGACATGGTTGCCAGACTAAGCCGGTCCGGTGCCAAGGAAACGACGCTCGATTACACACAGGTCTTTGCCGAGAGGCGTGGGCTGACATCAAAGTTGCACGACACGGACGAGATAAAACGTGACGTCCGGAACACGATCGCGCATGACGTCCAGCACCCAGCCGGGCAACCGGTGGGCCAGGAGCAGGATCGGCCACACGATCGCAGGCAGGCTGACGAGGAGCCAGTCGACGATCTGGTCGGTCCCGCCCTCAACGCCGTCGATGCCGCACACGGTCTTGAACACGTTCAAGACGATCGGGATGCCCGGCTCGTTACCTCAGCAGACATCCCCGCCCCGCTCATTCCCGCCGTTCGTTTCTACGATCGTACTGTCGAAGACATCGCCCGTGAAAAAGCAAAGCCGTCTCTGGAGCACGACATGCAGGCCGTCCGCTCCGTCGGTCGAGAGGTTTACCTCGATCCTGAACAGGCAGCAGCCAGGCTCAGTGCCGCCATTGTTGAAACCGGCATTGACGGGCACGTCCTGGCCAGATCTCTCATCGAGACCCCCGAGCAGTTCGGACCCCTGCGCGGTAAAGTCGGGCTTCTCGGCGAAAGCAAAGAGCGCAGGCTTGCCCGCCATTATGCACAGGCCCTTGGCAACCACGTCCTATCCGCTGCCAAAACCTGGCAGCGTCGTCTTGAAGCCGAGCGCAAGTCAGAAACATGGAAACGTGAGCGCCAGGATATCGTCGAAGTCCCCGGCCTTACAAAACGCAGCCAAGTCCTTCTGCAGCAGTTTGACAGCCTGGCCCTTGAAAACAGGCCGACATTCCTCGCCCAACTCTCCGCGACGCCTGAAGGCAAGCAGGCCATCACCGAGGCACAGACAATCGCAAGTACCCTCGAGCAGCGCTTTGGCAGCGCCGATATGCGCACCCTGAAACCGGAGGCGCTACGGCTGGCTCCAGAGACGGCCAACACACTCGATCAGATCAAGGATGTGGCCCGCATCGTCGAGCGGGTCCAGCGGGCAGAGCTCACCCAAAAGCATCAGCTTAAACAGGCTTTGACGGAAAGTCTGGGCCTGAAACTGTAAGGTCAGCGGACCGGACGGTTGATACAGTCGAGAGCTGTTGCAAGCAAGAAGGCTGCCCGTGTTGGTTTCCATGCGGAACTGAGCCGGTTGGGGGTGCGGATAAAAAGTTGGACTGTTTTATGGGTTAAGACCAAGGCTCTTACGATATTCGACCGGGCTGAGTGATCCCAGCGATATCTTTATACGCTTCTCATTGTACCAGCGGATATAGGCATCCACTTCTCTAACGAACTGGTCGATCGTGATGGCCTTCCAGTCTCGGGGATAGAAGAGTTCCGTTTTCAATCGACCGAAGAAGCCCTCGCAAGCAGCGTTATCTTGTGAGCAGCCCTTTCGGGACATTGAACGAACGAGTTTCGCGTCGCTGATCCGTGTCAGCCAGCCGGGCCAACGGTAATGGGCTCCGCGATCGGAATGGACTATTGGTCGTTCCGCGCTATCTGTCACGGTCTCGATAGCGGCATCCAGCATAGTATTGACCAGCCCCGCGTCTGGCGGCGTTCCAATCTACCAACTGATGACCATGCCATCCAAGCAGTCGATGATCGGCGAAAGATATACCTTCCCAGCCGGGATTTGAAACTCGGTAATGTCTGTCAGCCACTTCACATTCGGCGCTTTTGCATGGAAGTTGCGATTGATCAGGTTCTCGGGTGCTGGACTTATTTCTCCCAGGTATGATCCGAAACGCCGTCGGCGCGGTCTGGGTACGACCAAGCACTCCTGCTTCATCAATCGCTGGACAACCTTTTCCGAGATGATCACACTTTTCCTGGCCAGTGACGCCTGCAGCCTGCGATAGCCGTAGCAACGACGGTTCGCTTCAAAGATTTCCGCAAGGCTGTGGCGGACGGCGGCATACTTGTCTGCCAGACACATGCGCGTGCGATGGTAAAAGTAGGAGCTTCGGGCAATTTGTAGCTGAGCGAGCAGTTCCGGCAAGCGGCAAACTTCCTTTAGGGCGTCAACCAGCTGTGTCTTCTCCCGATTACTCAGGATCAGCAGATCGACGCCCAGGCCTTTCCTAAGAAACACGTTCTTCAATTGCTATGGGTTCGATCTGATATCCAAGTGACTGAGCACGCCGCTTAAGATTTGCAAGAACTCTGTCGCGATGGCGTTCATCGTATGCTGCGGCTCCGGGATCACAATAAGTCATGCCGAAGCGCAGGGCATTGTAAAATAGAACGGCAATCTTGCGCGCCGTCGCTGTGACAGCTTTCTGTTTGCCAACTCTTCCCGACAACCGTCGATAAAAAGCACCGAGCGCTGTATCACTTCGACCAATCGTTGTAGCTGCTAGGCGCAAAAGTGCCGCCGATCGGCTCGAGGACCGGCGTGTTCGCGAGGATAGCAGCTTTCCGCCTGATATCTTGTTGCCTGGCGCAAGACAGAGCCATGAGGTGAAGTGCTTGGCAGTAGCTATAGTCATCCCATTCAACCGAGCGCACTGGCCTTTTCACACGGTGTAGCATCCGGCGTGTCGCTGCCGGATGCTGTGTTGCGTAACTTGATCGATCAATGCGCCTTCATTTCACTGACAATTTCTTCTGGCTTTAATGCCGACGGGTAGTACGTCGGCCAGTTAGTGACTTCCTTTAGCAGAGCTGCGCGGTCGTCACCCCAATAGAGATGGTAATGATCAGCCTTGTTCGGAGCGATTCCATGATCGCTGAACTGGATAAACTGCGGAGCGCTGGCATCGCCTTCGGTCTTCTTAAAGATGAAACGGACGCCGCGATTGGCCTTCTTGTAGGTCAGGATTTCCTTTCCGTCATAGGCATAAGCGCCCTTTGACGGCTGACCAGTCTTAAAGAATGTGACGACGTCACCGTTGATCGTGATGCGGCCCACATCTGTCTTGTATCCAACTTCGTACTCGGCGCGGATCTCTTCTATGCTCGAAGAGCCCTTTTCTGCCTTTTGCTTCCATACTGGATCAAGTGTGCCGTCCTTGAGGTAAGGATAGACCGACTGCCAATCGCCAGCGTAGTCAGTTAATGGGCGATCCTTGACCTGGCTGTCTTCAAAGTAACCAGCGTATACATTGGGATCGCCGTGGCTGTGAGCGTGACCGTGAGCTTCTCCATTAGCGTGCTCATGGATCTTGCCGCTGCCACCAGCGACCGCAATATTGTATGGCTTGCCTTCCACCTCGATTGTCCCGACTTCCTTCAGTTCCGCCTTGGAGATGCGACGCACCAACCCGGCATTGGGATCTGTCATGACGATGTCATCGCCAGCCATAGCGATACGCGGGCGCGGATCGTTCCAGTGGCCATCCATGGAATAAGGCTCGGTCACCTTGGCGCTTTTGGAAATCTTGCCGTCAAGCACATCGATCTGATGTATAGTCCCGTCCTCCGTCAGGAGGTAGCCAAAGCGAGCGTTGGCCGGATCGAGTGCAAAGTCGATACGGCGAAACGGCAATTCGATGTACCGGAAGTGCGGTTGATCCGCGGGGTCAACGACGACGACACCCTTTGCGCCATAGTTGCCGAGAAACACCTGCATGCTCTTGGCGCCCAGAAGGGTGCCGGTGGTCTGGTCCTTTGGCAAATCGGCAGGATAGGGTAGCATCTTAGCCACTGGGCCATTAGCGCTTGCGGTGACCGTCAAGATGCCTTCCTTGCATCCTGCAGCAAGGAAAGCACCCGAGAAAGCTTCGCCGTGAATGCCTGTGCAGGTCGCAACATCACCTGCGGGAGTGCCGTCTTCCTTCACCGCACGCAAGCCTACACGCGTTGGAGCCGTATCACGCTCGACCGGAGCATCGGACGCCACCGTCGTTACCCAGCCCTTTCCGACCGGCGCCGCAAAACCGTGGTGAGCACGGGCCTGCTTTAGCCGTGTCGATTTAATCTCGCCATCGGTTAGTTTGTGCGCATCAACGATCTCGTTGTAGCCGCCTTTGTCGAAGTTGATGACGATCTTACCGTGATGGTCGATGACGTGGAACGGGCGTGGGCCGGTCAGGTCTTTTTCAACAGCCGACGGATCGGTAATCTCAATGTCGGAATGATCACCATGCGAGTGAAGGGAAATGCCGCTATTGATGAAGTTGACGACATCATTGTCAGATTGAACTGCGACGAGGCTAGCGCCTTCATTTACGCTGTAGAGCTTGTTCTGGCCGAGCGTGTCGAACGTCCAGCGCTTTTCGGGCTTGTTCAGATCGAACGCCGTGACTTTCGGATCGTTATGGTCGCCTACGAACACGCGAAAGAACGTTACGCTTTCCTCATTGTCCTGAGCAAGAGCAGTTGACGCTAGCACGCTTGCTGATAGGGCCAGCGCAGATACGCTTAGGATTAAATTTCTCACTCATCTCTCCTTTTAATGATATTACATAACGCAAGCGTTATGCATCTCTCCGTCTGATCAGACGGTGTCTCAGCCGCGATTGTCCGCAGATGTCAGGGTTTGGAAGTTGTAGAGCATCATCTGAATATAGGTCGGCGCGGGGCCATTGGCAGGCGAAAGGGCGTCCGAATACAAGGTGCCACCGAGCTTTAGTCCCGCTTCTAAAGCGATCTGCTCGACAAGGCGTGCGTCCGAGATATATTCTGCAAAGACAGCAGCTTCGCGCATTTCGCTGATCAAGCAGGTACTACTCAAAGCGCCCAGCAAGCCTGTGATGACCTTCATGAGGGTCGATTTCCCTGACCCATTGCCGCCAACGACAGCCTTAAGTTTTCCTTTACGCACAGCTCCGTTCATATGATGCTCGGCAAGCACGTGGTCGTAACCCAAAGTCAGATTGTCAAAGGTCAGGCACGCTTCAGTCACGACGACGCTACAACTCCACTAGCAGTATGCCATTGAACGACATGTAATGCTATAACATTAAGATGCGGATTCTGCGCGCACAAGCCCTGTCGTTGCTAAATGCAGCGGAATCTTGTAAATGAGTTGCAACTCTTTTGAATTTCGTCTTGGCGTTGCTCTCACCACGCTCTCTATCTCACTGACGGGCAAGCCATCTTAGCAACACGGCATTGGGTGTTCTTGACTGAGAAATTTATCGACGGGAAAGCATGAAACGCAGTGGTTATTACAAAATTTCCATTTAGCCCCTATGGACAGGCGGTAACGCTTCGGCCTCCCGAATGACGTGATGGACGGCAGATGTAGGGTTCGTTGATGAACGGCGTGTTGTTTTTCCTGACTGTGAATTGGGTCGTCGCGTTATGCTTTAGCGCGCTGTTTGCAGTCGTTTCGACCCGCTCCCGGTCACGCACGGCGGCGCTCTGGCTAGCTGCAGGCTTCGGAATCGCTTCACTTTCAGCTGTCTTTGAACTGTTGGTCGCGTACACGAGCTTCTTGAAGATCTCTGCGCTGGGAGCATTCACGTCGGTGGTTGCCGGGATGGCGCTGCTTCGTGTGGGAGTGGGCGAACTCTATGGACGACCGCTCGACAAGCGGGTCGGGATCGTGTTCGTTGTCGTGACCACAATCGGGAGCCACCTGATATACGATTTGCCGCGAAGCTCCGCGTTGCATGCTGTTTTATATCAGACACCCTTCGCCCTCGCAGTCCTCTCGAGCGCGCGTGCGGTCCTGTTGTCGCGCAGGCGACTTGTAGTCGACAGATTTCTTGGTGCCCTGATGTTTGTCACAGGTTTGCACTTCATCGCAAAAGCGGGGCTGACTGTGCTGGTCGGTAGTGGTACGACGGCGAAAGATTACATCCACACCGATTATGCTCTGATATCGCAGAGTGCCACCGCGGTCCTGATGGTGGCGGTGGGGCTATCGCTTCTTGCTGTCCTTGTGCTGGAAATCATGGCGGATCATCAAAGCGAGTCTGAAAAGGACGCGCTGTCGGAACTTGCCAACCGCCGCGGTTTTGATCGGCGTGTCGGGTCCCTACTAAAGGAGTCAAAGGCAGGCCCGCATGCCGTTATCATCTGTGACCTCGATCATTTTAAGAGTATCAATGACACCTACGGCCACCATATCGGCGACTTGGTAATTCAGTCGTTCGGAGAACTTCTTCGTAACTACGCGCCCGCAACTTCAGCAACAGGCCGGATAGGCGGCGAGGAATTCGCAGTCTTCTTACCTAGCACGCCTTTGGACACTGCGCTGTCCCTCGCTCAGACGCTACGCAAGGCGACTACAACCATCGAGGGTCTCCCGCTGAGACCAACCGCGAGCTTCGGTGTCGCTTCGCTCTCCGCGGCTTCCGATCTGCAAGATGCATACCGGCGGGCAGACAAGGCACTATATGAAGCAAAAAACTCAGGGCGGGATCGGGTGAAACTGGCGATGAGCCACGCCTAGATCAGTGTAGGACTATCGACTTGCTACTCTCCGTAGCATCAATCGGCAAATGAGTCTCTGCCGTCCATAATGGAAATATGGATAAGCAAAATTGACGGCCGCCTTCCTTGCAATTTGGCATCATATCCGAACGGTCTGAAACTACGCTTTAGAGGGAGCCCAACCTTCGACATGCTATTTTTGATGTTAAGCTTGGGAAAACCAATCTGAAGATCCGCGGACCGCATGAGTCTTGCGTTCGCGAGTGCTGAGGAGCTCGCGCTACGAAGTTCTGACAACGTAGCCCTGCATAGAGAATTGAATGCTCCGACCCGATAATCTAGAATCTGCAACGACCGCTCTAGTCTGCAGGATTTTACTGGGTGAACAAGAGTTTACTGCAGGGACGGAAACTATAGAAAATCCGGCTTTTTGATCGTATAGATTTGCAATCCCGGATGAAGATATCCCACGTCTCAGGCACCTGCTACGATCGTGTCTACGTACGGAGAAAATCCCGTTTATATTAAAAGCGGCATGCGAGATTCTGTTTCGCCATAATAGACTGTCAGACTCAGAAGTTCCTAAAATAGAGCAACCAAATCGCGCGACGCCAGCGGGGGCAATACGCATGTCTCTCCACGGAAATGGTCGGCACATCAGTTACCGATCGCCTCATAGGTGAACGTAAGCGATCCTACGGAAACAGCCCGTCCTTTCTCGTCTCTGACTTTCACAGTAACAATCCCTCGGTGGTCGTCATAAGGCATTTCGTCCTTGGCGATGTCCGCCATGATGCGTCCAACCTCACGCGGAAGCTCGTCTGGTGAAGATACGAGCATCCCTTGACCGTTGAACCGCACCGGGTTTGCCGGAGGCCATTTCGGTTAAGTTATGCGGCCATGGCT
>NZ_JARVRE010000016.1:0-28956 GCF_030209855.1 Agrobacterium sp. lyk4-40-TYG-31 | reverse complement strand
GATACTATTATTGTGATTGCAAGACGTCAGCTTGTCGCCCTACTCAAACCATCTAAATCCATCCTGTTTGCTTTCCGTTCCCTTTGTCTAAAGTAGTCAAAAAGCTATATAAAACAATCGGCTAGTCTGCGCATACTAAATCGTCCGGAAATTCCCCGCTGAACCGCAGGTCAAGATTTATGTGCCTTTCCAATCTATACGATCGAAATCTTATATATAATATATGAATCACCAGCATAATTATTATATATTTTCCTTCACCCACTCACTTGACTTGAGTGAAACAACATTCCAATTGGCAAGTATATATAATTGATTCACATGTATTGATATGCTATCTCATGAAAAAATATATCTAAATGTGTGCAGATTCACGTCCCTCAAGGTTGCAGAAATGGATTGACTATCACAATCAGCTAGCAGACCATCTGCTCAAAATGACAGGGGTAGCGAAATCAACATGTCGCCAGAGCGCTTTAATCAATGTCTGCGAGTCATTCGCTGGACGCCGATCAATATTGCGTCCGCCCTGCAATGCGAGCTTTCGTGGATCGAGGCCCTTGAAGCGGGCAACAACGCCGTCCCTGCCGGTCTAGCCGAATGGCTCGAAACGCTTGCACAAGCACATGAGGCTCTTCCGCCGCCTATCGACTACAGAGGCAAACGGTCGGACCTCTGATCGTCAACACCGCCATCTTAACAATTACCGGATCACACACTATGAAACATGTCATTGCAGCACTGAGCTTCACAGCTTTTGCAAATCCAGCTCTTGCCGCATCCTGCGAGAAAAACTTCAGCGTTTCCGGCCTACCAATGGTGACCGCCGTGTCTTACAAGTCGTGGCAGGAGTTGCCTAAAGCAAAAGCCCCTATTGTCCTGCAAAAACTCGCGCAGGCCGTGGCCGCTGAAGGCTTCTCGGGTATCAAGATCGATAAGTCCTTGTCATCAATTGACGCCCATCAGGAAACCAGCGGAAGCGGCAGGATCCAGACGCTTCGGGTTGTTGCCAGGCAAAAAGGTGCAGCAGTTCGAATCGACGCCGTGTTCAATATTCAAGCCGGACAGGTCACCGATAAAAATATCGTCCGTAAAGGAATCTGCAACATCATAAACGGCGTTTAGGGCCGGCTTAACGACCGGTCCAACAGTATAAGGCCCTATGAACATGAAACCAACCCGCTCATATCAGCCGCCATCGAATAAGAAATGGTAGAGGGATGTGCATCAGTGTGTCTCTCAAATTATCCCTGCCACGAATCAACAATGATAGCACCGGTACCATCGAAATCCCGTACGTTCCGCGTAACAACGGTCAGGTTGTAAACAAGCGCGGTCGAGGCAATCAAGGCATCGGCCTCGTTACGGTCCTGCCTGCCGGGACAGGCCACAAGCGGTTGAAGGCATCGCCGGACTTTCACGTCGTAGGCGCATATCCTCCAGATCAGGAGGTCGACATACAGCGCTCAGCTCCGACGAAAGATATGCTGAGAAAAATCAGGGCGCTTGCTACTCCAACAAATGATCCGTAGAGGGATCGCCGGGTGCCTTGCAGAGGTTATGGGGCATGAAATAAACACCCATCCACATCAGGCAACAGCAATCGAAATTACCAGCGATACGACGAGATGACGGTCAAGGGCGGTGGACATAGTTCAAAAGGGGAACAAAATCCGTCATAATCAGTTCGTATCCATTGAGTGGCGTGGCGGCGCCACCGCTTGCATGTTGACCACGGATGTACTGGCGACAGATGATGACAAGCGACAGAAGGTCGGTGCAGTTGCCCCGACCTTTTTTGTTCCAATATATTGAAGACAAATGCGCACGCCGGGCTTTAACGCTGGTAACTCCTGCAAACACCGATTAGCGGTCCAAGCCGCACCTATAAGCCAGCGACAGACTGGGTATAAATGTCCACATTCGAGACATTTTACAGGTCAGAATTCGCACGAGGCTCAACTGGAACCAGTCGGCGACCGATCGCATTTGATCGGGGTAAGGAGAATGCTGCATGAGCCAGACAGAGATCAAGCAATACAACGCCGAAATGCTCCAAGAAGTCTACGAGCTGAGTTTGCCAAAAGCCATCGAGGTTTTAGATCGCTTCGGTGGAGACAGCGCGTCGATCGAAAAGATGATGAAGCGGTGTCCTCGTCGGGGCCCTAAGAATAGACGCTAGAAGGGAAACAGGGGTCGTTCAATTACCGCACACCTTCGTATTTGGTTTTTCTGGTCGGATCTGAAAACCCTCGTAGCAAGCACTTCACCAGTGGAAAATCAGAAAAGTTCTTTGGGGCAGCGCGGTGCACGCATCGCTCGAACATCGCAATCTATGACACTATGTCGGGCTCACCGTCACGAGCCGTGCCAGCCCCAAGCCCGGTGTGAGGTTTGCATTCGCTCAACGTGCCCTATCGCGCCATTCGGCCCGTCGAAACCGTCGAGATAAGAAACGTCGACGAACGAAACTTCCGTGGGACGAATCGGAACAAGCACTACCTTATCGCCGTTCCATTACCGAATGAGGCGCTATTTACCCATTGAAATGGGTTGAATAAATGCATAAATCGCATTACTTGTACCACTAAGAGGGTCAATTAATGCGCTTAACGCTCCAAACCCATTTTGACGACGCGTGGCACCATGCCGCAACGCTAGAACTTAAGGACGACGCGGCCGGCTTCCGGGGCGCGTCTATTGTCGATTACGATCTCGACTATTTCGTCAATGTGGCATCGGCGGAATTCGCGGCCGGAAAAACCGTCCGCGACCATCACGCCTTATCGGTCTGTTATCCTGTTGATTTAGAAAATCGATACAGCGGCAACTGGCCGCCTTTCCTCCTGGATCTTATGCCGCAGGGGCATGCAAGGCGAAAGCTTGCGGAGCACCTTAGCCTTGCTGAAGGTTCGCGCGCCTCCGATCTCCCGCTGCTGTTACGATCGGCAACAGGCGGTATAGGCAATATTCGGATCAAAGAAGCGTCAGACGAAGAAACAGAGCGGCTACGCGGTGTTGAGCGCCAAGGGGTAACAGAAGTGGAAATCCGTGAACGGTCGGATCGCTTCATGGAAGTAGCCGACCGCTTCGGCATGCTCGCCTCAGGCTCCAGTGGCTTGCAAGGCGAGTGGCCGAAGGTCTCAATGACCCAGGCAGATAATGGGCTCTATTATCCTGACAGCTTCGTGGGGGATGACGAGGCTGTGCGCCATATCATCGTCAAACTGGTGCGCAGCAACGAACCTGTGGATCGCCTTATACTCGAAGGAGAAGCTCTCTATTCGCGGATTGCTCGCGAGATCGGCCTTAATGTCCACGAACCCTCGACCTATGCCGAAGGCGTCTTGATCATCCCCCGTTTCGACAGGAAAAAGAGAAAAGGCGGTGGCACTGTGCGGTTGGGGCAAGAGAGTCTCGTTTCAGCGATTGGCGTGGCAGATTTCGGACATATCGGCACACATGAGGCCTACATCGACGTTCTACGTCGATATTCGGCTGATCCTTTCTCGGACATAGTTGAATACTTGAAGCGCGACATTGCAAACCAAGCCCTTGGCAATCCTGATAATCACGGCCGCAATAGTGCGCTAAGCAAACACCAGGAGGGCACGATACGTTTGTCTCCACTCTTCGATTTCGCCCCTATGCGGCTGGCCAGGGAGGGGATTGTTCGCTCCACTCGATGGGCGACTATGCGTGAAAGCGGTCGCGATCATCGTCCCGATTGGAGAAGCATTTGCGGTGAATTAGCACCTGATCCTGCCGAGCAGAAGGTGTTAGCAACTGCGCTCGCCAAGTTTGCCGAACAACTGCGCCAAGTTCCTGCCATAGCAAAAGATCTGGGAGCATCTCCGGAGATTCTAGAGCGTGCGATGGGACGCTGTATCGAAGTCGCAGACAGTGTTTTAGACACATGCCAGTGACGACGGGGAACAGGTGATGGCTCGTTGGAAAAAACCCACAAAAGAAGAAATCCTTGAGAACCGGAGAACACTGGCGGAGCGCGCGCGCACTGGGGACTTAAGGCTGCCAAGTGCTGTGCTAGAAATCCGCAAAGGGTTCGGTATGACGCAAGAAGAGTTCGCCAGGACGCTATCACTTACCCGGCGCCAAATCGCTGAGATCGAAACAGGAACAGGGAACCCGACGCTCGAAACATTAGAGAAGATCGGCAGGCTTTTCGGATTCGGAATCGGTTTCGTACCCAAAAGTGGTTGATGCAAAAGCTGAATTGCGCGAGAACGAACTCCGCACGAGCACGCCAGACCACCTCGCCCATCTAACGACTTCACCAGAAGCGTAAAACAAGCACCCGGCAAATGCCGGACCGAATAACAGCTGAATGCTACAGAGCCGATCAGAAGAGCACAGAGACAGAAGAGGGCCTGTTTTCGCGAAGACTTTTGTCACCTCGCCCGCGAACCAATCAGGGGCGGACATGCCGCCGCTGCGTAGAAGGACACCGACCAGCCGCCTCCGCTCGCGGATGTCGCCCTTTATTTCCCTATGGCGAGCCGTGATCTCTTCGTCAGCTCCGGTCCTACGTAACGGCGTTTTTCACCCTCATCCGTCGGGCACTCAACATACAAATACTTGCGTCCCTTGACCGGTACGGACACTAACCGACCATCTGGCGAAAAGTCTGCTCGATTTGAGCATCGAATGTCTGTTCCGCGAGTTCCGCGAATGCAGTATGATATAAAAGGTCGATTTGCTCCACGGGCTTCATAATATAAGGAATTTGCAAAAACCTTGTAACGCCATCGCGGCCCTAACAAAGCGGAACGCAAGCCTTGGGAACGTGTCCGACTGGTCGATGACGACCACTTTTCAAAGCCGCCCGCGCCGCTGCATCCGCCATCTCGTTTCCTTCGATTCCTGAATGCCCCTTGCACAAACGAATCCTGATCTGCGGAATCCGGCCTAGCAGATCATCGAGTTCCTGCCATAGCTTTGCATCCGGGATCGTGCGGCGTCGTTCATGGGAATTCGCTCTCACTCGTTTCCAGCCGTTGCCGCGCCAAATATGTCGCCATCGGTTACAGCCCTCTACAACATGGACGGAGTCCGTCCAGATAACTGCAGTGACCGGCGGAGCTTCATTCACAAGCCATGATGCCGCACGAACGACCGACGTGACCTCGAACGTGTTGTTCGATGTACCTGTCATGGCACCTGCAGCGGAATGTATTTGAAGCTCGCCGTGTATGACCACGAACGCCCAGCCTCCCGAGCGGGAGGCGGCATCGAAGGACCCGTCGGTATAAAGTTGAAGGGTGTCAGACATGGAACGCAGCTTAGCACGCCGTGGAAGCCGGGCAAGGCGCACTCGCGCATGCGCAGCAATGGTAATTGCGGCAAAAAAGCTGTCAGCATATTGGTTTCCACGCGGAAGTGAGCCGGTAGAGATGCGGACGAAAACTCGAACCACTAGATGAGGTATCCCATGCATACACCACTCGCAATGCCGAGCCGTCGATCAACCTCGGCAAGCAGGTTAATGCGCCTAGCGTTACAATGCGATGCTGCCCATCGGAGATCCGCTCGCACCAATCGACATTCAGGCTGGATAGCCCTAAAACACTATCAAGCTATCCCTCTGTCGAGCCTGGGACTTTAAGACGATCCACGCTTGCATCAGGCCGTTTGCCCTCACAAAACACCGACGTCAAGGACGCACCATCATGGTAATGAAACCGCGCAGACCATCAGACCCCAGAGAGGCTGCCGAAGCGCTGTTTGCAGCGTCGAAAAAGGCGGCTGCACCCGCCGTGGAAAAACGTGCCATTCCTAATACAAAAGAGCTTGTGTCTTTGAGGATCGATAGTGATGTTCTTGCGTATTTTCAGGAAGACGGCCCCGGCTGGCAGGACAGAATAAATGATTTGCTTCGAGCCAAAATGTTGGCAGCCGAATGAACGGCAACCGATAATACGCGCCCTCATCGAACGATGAAAACACGTTCAGGCTCAGACAAAGGTGTATATTGTTTGCCTATCCCCGTGCAGACTTTTTTTATCACCTTGGGCACAACGTTCGCTTCGTTATCGATGCCAGCGGCAAGACATTTCGTCTGCTAAACAGGCGGCACACGAGCGAACCATAGCTTCCATTCTTGTTGGATTGAACGACGACATTCCAGGCGAAGGCTTCCCCGATCAAATCGCCATCGTGAAAGGTGGGGAAAGCCGCACTGTCATGGCAATCAGGAATCTCTAATCCGCCAACGTCTCAACAATAGGTTATTTCTGAAAGACCCAGTCGCCGCACTTGAGTCTCTGCGTACTCAATAGCACGGTCTTTCTCAGGGAAAGTGAACAAAGCCGACGCGCCTTCTTCGGTCACGCGCACTGACCAAAGATTATCGTCACCAAACAGTTCGACTTTTGCCAACAGGGCTTCGTCCACGCGATTGAATATGTCTGCCATGAAGTAAAAATACACACCGGCAGTGTGGTAGTCTAGTACTCGTGTCTGTACGATATCGTACATATGCTATATTAGGAATATCTTCATTAGTGGAACATTTACCGGCTTGTGCGATTGGGGGCCGTCTAGGAGAGCCCCTTTGAAAACAACCTACTTTTTCCATATGATCTATGATCAGCATTCCGACATCGATCAGAGGGGATCAGAGTTCTCCACATCCTATAGGGCCGTTGACGAGGCAGTTCTAACCCTGCTGACAAAAGCGTTAGATGCGCAGGTTTTTGGGAAACCATCCCCCCGCCAAGTTGCCGTGGTGGAGGGCGGAAAAATCCCAAAAGTGGTTGCGATTAGAGACGTAACGTAAATGAACTGAGGCCGAACAGGAATTTCTAAACAGATCGACTTCAGTTTGACGGCGAATGATTAACCACGCAAAGGCTTCGGAACGCCATTGACCCTTGCTTGATGCATTGCGGCCACCAAATGCCAATCTTTACCACTGACGCTTCGAGGTTGATGCGTTCGAGAAGCGCTGCGCCTGCAATGCAAACCTATGGTGCAATCAACGTCCTTCGAGTATCCAATCTCGATGTACAAGCAAAGTAGCTTATTCCCACTGTTTGCTCAGTTGGTTTTGCCAATTCCGGTCATTTGTTTGAACGCGAAACGTATAAGGCTGAGAAACAGGACAAAAAATCTTGGAAAAAAGACGAAATCTCAGACTGATAGCCCGTTCGGTTGCCAGAAATCATTCGGTCTTTACCCGTTCGTACGCAGGGAATTTCAGGGCTGTGGCTCGGGCCGTATCGTGACCTCTGCGCCATAGGCTTGGCGCAGCTCGTTTTGGCCGGGCTCACGATCCTTCGCCTGATGTAGCCGCGTTGAAGTATATCCCATACCACCCGTTCCCTCGATGAGGGTAACGTCGGCATTTCCCGGATTGACGGATCGTTCGAACCAATCGACCGGATGCTGCAGGAAACTCATTTCAAATGCGCGGTTTGTAACACCGTGGCCGACAATCACCACGTTATCGTGGCCCTGTCGGGCCTCATGCATGATCGTCTGCAGGAACAGCCGCATGCGCTGCGCGACATCGGCGCGGCTCTCGCCATCGGGCGGTCGGGCGTAGAATTTACCGCTGTTGCTGCGCAGTCTTGCCCATTTCTCGAACTCGTCAGGAAACTTCTTCTCGCGCTCAACGTGATCGTAGATTTCTGTGAAGAGCCCAAAATCCTGCTCTCGCAATAAATAGTCTTCACGTACCTTTTCGACGCGTTCGACCGGTAAAGCCTCGAGTACAGCGTCTTTGCTTTGCCGGGTGCGCAGAAACGGTGAGTACCACACGCGAAGATTTCGCAATCCGGGTTCCGCCAACCCCGCGAGATAGGTGGCGATCACGGCCCCAGCCTCGGCAGCCTGGCGGTATCCCCATTGCGTCAACGGTACATTGTGATCGCCAAACTGGCTGTAAGCCCGTTCGTCGAGATTGCCAAGGGATTCACCGTGGCGAACAAGAAAGACGCGCATCAGCTATCCCGCTGCGATTGATAAGACGCCCCAGCGACCATGAACGCCGGCCATCCTGTCAGCGACCCGGGCTGGATCGCCAAACCCTTATTATCATATGATTTTCAAATCACGAGACCACAAAGGCTCCAGTAAGCAACAAATCACTGGTGTGGCCTTACCAGGCCATTAATAGCCAACGACATCATCTTTACCGACTGATCGCCATGGGACCTGGATCACCGAACAGCAGCTGTAGATTTGTCCCATCGAGCCGCTGCTCACCTTATCAAATCACCGACCTCATTCTCCACGGCGCTAGCCTTACGCAATAACTGACTGATGTTGCCGACAACCGACAGCAAGTGTCGATTTGAAGGTCGCGTAGGTGTTCGACCTCGGTTACAGAGAGAGGTCAAGATTTGCAACGACGGAAATCTTTGTGCCGCTATCAAGTACAATGTGCAGGTCGCGGATCATACCTGCAGCCAAAAGAAACGCAGCGCGAACCTGATCGTCGTCTCGCCAGCCCCGTTCGACCGACAGAGCCGTTGTATGAATATCGAGTACGATATCGCGCCCTGGCCCTTTGGATATACCTACAGCCTCTCGAAGGTCTGCAATCGTCGCGACGGCGCGCTCAAGCATTTGCCGCTTTTGAAGCGCATCAAGGCGCTCTATCCGATTGGCATCGCGGATAAGTTCGCCAATAAAATTCGTGACCAGGCTCATCATGCATGAAATGCCGGACGCATGCATTTTTTCAAGTCCCTGACTGGGTGAAACTTAATGAGCCCTGCTGTTTGAGAATGTCTGTGGTCCAACCGCATCACCGATGCCAGCCGATACTCATAGGTGCCAAGCTAATCGCCACCGGAACCTCACGGTCATCGTGATCTTTTCCACATTGAGACAGATCAACGGAACTCCGGAGACGAATATGGACATCGAGCACTTCTGGCTACCAAAAAGCGATTGGGTCCCCAACAACGAGCGATTGCCAGTCATCGTCTATCGCCAGATTGATCCAGATATAGACCAAGCTGGTTTCGAAAGTCTGTTTCTGAAAAATGGATGGACAGGCACATGGCGAAACGGGATTTTCGATTACCATCACTACCATAGCGGAGCGCATGAGGTCTTAGGTGTCGGACGCGGTCGCGCTGCGGTACAACTCGGTGGCCCAGAGGGACCGACCTTGGAAATAACACGGGGTGACTGCCTGATCCTCCCTGCCGGAACCGGCCACAGAAAGCTCACCGGATCGTCAGACTTCCAGGTCGTTGGAGCTTATCCACCCGGTCAGGAACCCGACATTCAGCGCGAGGCTCCCACACACGAGATGATTAAAACGATCCGTTCTCTTCCAACGCCTGCCACTGATCCTGTACAGGGATCCACTGGTGCTCTGCAGTCCTTATGGACTTGAACATAGCCGTTGCGAAGTCTCCTCTTCACGCGGTGGCGAACGCGTTTGGATAGCGCGCCCAGTCTCGGCAAGACATGCCCGGCGCTAAGGGACACCGCATTTCAACCCATCATCAATAACGGCTCTCATCGTCGTCCCACGCGTGCCATCGGTAGCGATCCCTCTCACATTGTCTTGGAAAGCGCTCCGAAAATGATACGCAACGGTTGCATTTATGACCATCGACGACGAAAGCTACGCTACCTGCATCGCGTTCAAATGGTGGTCCCCCTCTCCCGTTTCTTGATGCGTTCGCAACATCCCGTTCTGCCTCCTGAATACTGCAAATATTATTTGAAAAGAGATCACATTGACCCCAGCGCTTCATCTTCCAAACCGCCCGTTTTCGTTGTCTCGCAATGTGATTTCAATCCCCGGCGCCTATATCTGGTCAACGCCCATCATTCTGGCACTCACGGCGTTTCTTCTTTTCTGGGAAGGACCAGGCGTATACCGAGATTTCCTCATCAGCCAGAACCCGATGGTAGTGGAGGACGGTGATATCCGGGATGGTCGATGCACGACACGAAAGGCAATCCTAACTGACTGCAAAGCACGTCTTGTCTACAGTTTCGACGCCAAAAGCTACGACACGAAGGTCGAAGTCATGTTTATCGACTTCCACACGGGAGACTATGAAACCGAACTGGTTGTCTCGGCAGACCATCCCGAGTTGGCGACGATAAGCCTTGGTCTCGAAAAGCTATGGAACCGGATCATAACCCTCACGCTCTTTACTCTTGGTTTGGGCGGAATGGGTATCGGGATGATTTTTCTGGCGCTGCGCATTCTGAGGGTCAAGAGCCAGTTGTCCCGGCCGGCATTGCTCCAAGCCGTGCCGGTGGAAATTGCTGCTTTCGACCGCAAGAGCAATATTCTGTCCGTCACCTACAACGACAAGATCGCCGATGACAAAACTGGCCGATCCGCCTACACACGTTTTACCAAAGGCGAAGAACCATTGATCGTAGGTGCAGCAGATGGAAAGCTTTTGGGCATGGCTGTGCGGCATGGAGCCACAGCTCTTCCTGTGCTTCTGGATGACCGCCTCAACCGTGTTGCTTTTACGGACGATGAGCGAGCCGCAGCCCTCATTCCTTTCGCAAGTCACCCACCCATCGACGAGGTGCCCAACAGCGTGGCGCAGAAAACGACGATGTCGCCCCGCAGCGTCTTGCAAATTTTCGTCATCACGCTCCTCTTAATCGTTGTTGGCCTGTGCGGCTTTTGGCTTTGGTATGTAACCACATCGCCAACACAGTTTCAGACGCCTGGCATGGACATCAACAGCATGATGCCTCAACCCCTTAACAGCTGGGGCTGCGATCAACTGAAAGCACGCTTTGGTCATGATAGAGCGCCATATGGCTGCGTTGCAGCAGACCACCTCAGTTGGAAATAAGATATCCATTTACGCAGGGGCCTGATCGCACAGAGACTTGTAGAATGTACCGCTTGAACCGCGCCGGGTTTGCCTCGGGCTCCGACTTCTGAGAAAGTGGGGCCATCATGCGCAAGACAACAAACAAGTTTTCACCTGAAGTCCGCAGCCGCGCAATCCGTATGCTGTAGGACCACCAAGCTGAGCATTCATTACGCTGGGCTGCCGTTTCATCTATCGCTTCCAAGATTGGCTGCTCGCCAGCCACCCTGCACGATGGGTCAAAAAGACCGAGGTCGATTGCGGCAAACGAGCAGGTCTGCCGAGTGATGTCGCCGAGAAGATGAAGGCTCTTGAGCGGGAGAACCGCGAGCTTCGTCAGGCCAACGAAATTTTGCGCCATGGCCCCTATCGGCGAATGAATTAATTCGCCGATAGGGCAAGGGGAAGCTTGACCGCCCATTCAAGCGATGATTTCGTTCATCGACGAACACCGTGGCATGTTCGGGGTTGAGCCAATCTGCAGACTATTGCCGATTGCCCCGTCAACCTACTACGAGAACGTCGCCAAGCGCCTGGATGTGGATCGCCTGTCGGTCCGCGCTCGTAGCGATATCGGCCTGAAGATCGAGATACGTCGTGTCTTCGAACAGAACTTCCGCGTCTATGGCGTTCGCAAGGTCTGGCGGCAATTGAAGCGTGAAGGCTTTGACGTGGCCCGTTGCACCATCGCCCGGCTTATGAGGTCAATCAGCCTGCAAGGTGTCGTTCGGGGAAAGCCGATCCGCACGACGTTCTCGGACACGACAGCTCCAAGCCCGCTTGACCGCCATCTCAAAGCCCCTGCGCCGAACAGGCTATGGTTTCGGACGTTACCTATGTCGCGACTTGGCAGGACTTCGTCTACGTAGCCTTTGTCATCGACCTCTTCGCTCGTCGCATCGTTGGATGGCGGGCGAGCCAGACGCGCATGCTGGCGTTTTACTCGATGCCCTTGAGTAGGCTTCATAATCGGCGTCCCGCTCATGGCGGTGGCCTCGTGCATCACTCGAACAGGGGCGTCCATTACGTCTCCATTCGGTATTTCGAGCGGTTGGCAGAAGCTGGCATCGAGCCCTCGGTCGGAAGCGTCGGCGATAGTTACGATAACGCCCTCGCCGAAACGATCAACGGTCTCTATAAGGCCGAGGTCCTCCATCGGCGCGGGCCATGGAGGAAATTAGAAGCGGTCGACTTCGCCACTTTGGAATGGGTAGACTGGTTCAACCACCGACGAATTCTTGAGCCAATCGGGAATATACCACCAGCCGAAGATGAAGAGCAGTATTACGCCATGCTGGACGCACCAGCTATGGCCGCATAACTTACCAAACGGTCTCCGGCAAAGCCGGGGCGGTTCACTGAGACAAGAAGTGTTTCACCTAAGAAGACAACAAAGTAGGGAGATAATTACCTCTACGTATTTAGTTCATTGAAGGGCAGATAACTTAGACGCTTAACGTAATCGCCGGCCCATACCAAAAAACGACAGACATGGTGGCCCGAGGGCACCAACGAAACTCGGCTATCCACTAGACGAAACAACTGCGGCCACGTAACTTCCATAACATAACCTCCGGCAGACTCGGTGACGTATAAGCATGGGCAAATGTAAAGACGGGAATAAATTTATGGATTCAGGTGCGCTCTGGAAGCTAAAGCGCGAATTGATCCGGGTCTTCCGCCAAGTTGAGGGGCCACTGAAGTCCCGTTATTTTCGTTATCGATATGACCTGATTACATCCAAGGAAGTACGGTCAACTGAAGGCGAAGCTCAGATTACGGATGAAGTCGCGCTTTATCTTATCTATCCAGACGCCGGCGTCCTTCCCTCGCATCTCAATATGCTTGATGAAATTATCAATGCGGGAATTACGCCTATCGTCGTCTCAAACCTTCCTCTTACCCGTGACGGAAAGAAGAAAATTTTAAACCGTTGTTCGGTGCTCATCGAAAGGCCAAATGTAGGTTATGATTTCGGTGGCTATCGAGATGGCATACTAAGCTTGTCTAAAGGGATCAGCCGATGGAAACGCCTTTGGCTCTTTAATGATTCCACTTGGTATATTCCTCAAAAAACAAGCTGGTTTGACGCCGTACGCCAGCGTAGTGAGGACTTTATCGGCGCCAGTTCCACGTCAACTCGCGGGGGTGTAGAGTCTTTTCGTGATGTACATTCCTATTGGCCCTACAGCATAGACAGCAACCTCTTCCATTATGGGTCGTTCGCACTTTCGATAGGCCCCCGAATTCTAAGCGACCCGGCTTTTCTGAGATTCTGGCGCAAACTGAACATCACGGATGACAAGAAGCAGACAGTGGTGAGAGGAGAGCTGGGGCTAACGCAGTGGGTCAAGCGCCACCGGTATAGCCACTGTGCAACGACAAACTTAGACGAATTGGATGTTATCGTCAGTCAAATGGCGCTTCCAGAACTTCGCTCGCTAGCGGAGACGGTATTGCTTCTGGATAATGCAAAAGTGGAGAGCTTGAGAAAGAGTGTCTGCCAGGTCGGATCAGACGGTAAATTTGATCGTCCGGCGTTGGAAGCATTTATTTTGTTCGCCACCGCCAGATTTGGTTTTGCCTATGCAATGGCTGATTTTATTATTGGCCACCGTCAATTTCATTTCTTGAAAAAGTCTCCGGTCTGGCTCAACTCCACCTCAGCAAGGACGATCGAGGAAATAGCCGAAAGAATACCGGGGTTCATTGGAGAGAGCATTCGCAACGAGGTGCGGGGCTTGCGTGGACGAAGCGAAAGCTGATATTCACCGCGCCAGTGCGGGGCTATAGAAGAGTATATAATAAACAGTACGGGCAAAAGCTCTAGATATTGTCACTTGCTGCTTTTTACATCAGTTGATCAAGATACCATGGTTTCACGAATGAACACGAGAACAGTAGCACCAGAGTTGCCGGATAGCTCGGATTGGTTGCCCTATCTGCGGCCTGCAATTGAGCAAAATTGGTATACGAACTATGGCCCAGTCAACACCCGATTTGAGGCCCGGCTTGAACAATTATATGCTGCAAGTGATGAAGCTGTAGTTTCCGCTACGAATGCTACTGCCGCACTGAGCGCCTGCTTGATCGCTGAAGCTATTTCGGGACAGGTGATTTGCCCTGCGTTCACATTCCAAGCGACTGCGGCCGCCATATTGGGCGCAAATTGCTCTCCGTTTATCGTTGACGTTGATCCCGTGACTGGCGTCGTCGCTCCCGAGATGCTGGAAGCGGCATTTAAGAAATCAAACGCTCGAGCAGCCATTGTCCTCGCACCCTATGGCATTACAACCGACTTTCACGAGCATGAAAAGATTTGCAGCGAGTTGGGAAAATTGCTGATTATCGACAACGCTGCAGGACTTGGCGTAACCCGCGCCGGAAAGTCATTTAATGGCGAAGGTGGTGTTGTGCGGGAGGTATACTCTCTACATGCAACCAAACCTTTCGGAATTGGTGAGGGGGCAGCCATCTTCGCACCCACTTCAAAGGCCGCATCGTTGCGTGCCGCAATGAACTTTGGAATACAAACGCATACGGGATCTGGTGCATTGTGTCCGCCTTACTGGGGGATAAACGGCAAGATGTCAGAATTTCATGCAGCCATTGGCTTGGCAGTTGCAGATCGAATGGCCGATCGCGTCGTCGCACGCCAAGAGATGGCGTTGCGTTGGATTGAGAACCTACAAGACAGCCCGGTCACGATATTTCACACCGCCGTCGAAAACACGCCCTGGCAAGTCTTTCCAATTATCCTGCCCAGCGAGGGTCATGTGCTTAAATGTGTTGAAGCGGCTAATAATCGCGGCATCGAATTGCGTCGATACTACGCCCCTAGTCTCGGGGCATGTCGCGGCATGCCAAGCTTGGGCGCTTGCCCCAATGCCCAACGCCTGGCCGAAAGGGTGCTGGTTTTGCCTATTCGATCATATATGCCCAAAGACGCGCAAATGGCACTCATTTCAGAGATCAAAAAATGCCTCTGACAAAAGATGGCAAAGGCCATCGAACGACTGTGAGAAGCCTTAACGCTGGCTTCCTCACGCCGGAAGAGCTCGAAGATTTGGGTATAGAGAACGCGAAAGAGCGGAATATACTTATTCATTCAACCGCTGTGATTGTTAACTTCGACAACATCCGTTTTGGCTCACATATACGGATAGACCCCTATGTTGTGCTGTCGTGTTCCGACTTGATGATAGGTAACTTCATCCATATAGCGACAGCGTCGGGTATTTTTGGTGTGGCACCGATTGTTTTAGGTGATTTCAGCAATCTGTCATCAAAAGTTCTCATCTACTCATCAAGCGACGACTATTCAGGGGCTTCGATGACAAACCCGACTGTGCCAGAGCTATTCAAGAAGGTGGAAAACGCTACGGTAGAGATAGGACGACACTGCATTATTGGAGCTCAAAGCACTGTCTTACCGGGCTCTATTCTGAGTGAAGGCGCTGCAGTTGGAAGTGGCGCATTGGTGAAAGGCAGATTGCCGCCCTGGAGCATATCCGTTGGATGCCCTGCAAAACCGATAAAAGAGCGGCAAAGAGGGTGCCTCACCAAGGAGGCAGAATTGTTTAACAGCATGTCGACAACTCAACAGAAATTATTTGGAAGGAGCTAATCTGCATGTTTTCTCTGTTTAAGAAAAAAAGGGCGATTGGCGAGGTTAAGCATCCAGATGTTGCCGTTAAAAAAACGCTCGAGACCATCAAAAGCATAGAATTTTCACCTGAACATATTGTGGATATTGGTGGCAATCAAGGTGGCTGGAGCCGTGTTGCTTTGTCAGTTTTTCCTGAGGCCAAGATTAGCTTATTTGAGCCTCAATCTAGGCTTTCTCAATATTTGGAAGATTTAGAGCGTAATCCAAATGTAAAGATTCACTATAAGGGAGTTGGAAATTTTGATGGAAAGCTACCCTTTACATTCCATGATCGTGATGACTCTTGCAGCTTTGTTTATGAAGCCGAAGATGCAAAGGCACGTGGATTCGATCGGAAAGATATTGAAATCTGCCGGTTGGACACGGCAATGGCTGGAAATCCCTTTGGTGTGCCGAGTATCGTAAAGATCGATGCTGAAGGACTTGATCTGCAAGTATTGGAGGGAGGAAGTGAAACGCTACGAACATCAGAGCTAGTTTTTGTCGAGGCTTCCGTAGCAAACAAGGACTATCCAAATACCGTTGTGGCAGTGGTCAATAAGATGGACACACTGGGCTATCGCCTGTTTGATATCACAGATCTCAATCGAACCCCACAACGAAAGTTTCTATGGCTTTTGGAAATGGTATTCGTACGAAAAGGATCAAAGATAGACAAAGCTGCTACCAAGTTTGACTGAAAAGGTGAGTATTTCTTGATGACGAGAGCGCTTAGAGATAAAGTTTTTCTTGATGATGAACCGGTGCGCCTATCGATCTGTAGCATCACCTATAATCATCGGGGGTTTATTGAGGCGTGTATTGAGGGCTTTTTAAACCAAGAGTGCGACTTCCGCGTAGAAATTATTATCTATGACGACGCCTCAACGGATGGCACAGACGAGGTAGTTCGCAGGTATTCCGAGCAATATCCCTCCATCTTTCGTACATTTTTAAGTAAAGAGAACCTGTTCTCTAAAGGCGTGAACCCCTATTATTCATACGTATTTCCGGCAGCACTAGGCGAATATATCGCGATTTGCGATGGAGACGACTACTGGAGCGACCCAAGCAAACTGGCACGACAGGTTGCGCTGCTCGACGCTGAACAATCCGTAGCGATCGCATATGGCGCTACGCGCGCCGTTACTGCGAATGGTATTGTTGAGGAGTTCCAAAATGGCCATGAGCGCGATCTGACCCCCGAAGAACTAAAAGCTGGCAGCCCAATCAACACGTTAACAACGTGCTTTCGCAACATCTTCAAGGCTGCACCGCCACCCTCGTTTTTGAAAAGCTCTCCCATCGGAGACCTGACTGTTTGGGGAATGCTGGGCTACCACGGTTCAGGTCGGTTTATGGCGGATTTGCCAAGAGCGAACTACCGAATGCACTCCAATGGGGTGATGTCGATGCAAAATCCGCAGAAACAATTGTTTATGACGGCTTTAGCGCAACTGACTTTAGCAGCATATCATGCAGAGAACGATGATATGGCATCCTCAAAGAACGCTCTTCATCTTGCTATCAGGCATATCAATAAAACAGGTGTGGCTCAGTTTGCAGTTGGGAAAAAATCAAAGAAGTCGTTTTTGAAAACACTCAAACGGTGGTTTCGCAATACACGCGCAAATTGACTTTTAATTTGCATCACGTCTTGCCAGCAATATCCGGCAGTCGTAAGAGCCAGATGAGCTATAATAGCCATCAGTAGATCACCTGCAAAACACGACAACGAGTGGTCAGGGCGAATCTTAGCGAAAGTTGGAGAAGTGCTAAGTAGACGCTAAAGCGGCACCAAGTGCTCAAAAATTACAAGGAAGACCCTGTATATGGCTGCGGAATTTTCGGTGATAATTGTCACCTACAACAGTGCCGACGTAATCGCGGATTCATTAAAATCAATTCCTCTAGGCAATGAGGTTATTGTTGTTGATAATGCAAGCAGCGATAATTCAGCAATGATAGCAAGCTCCCTGAATGCAACGGTTATTCAATTAGAGAAAAACGTCGGCTTTGGCTCGGCTTGTAATGTCGGAGCAAAAAACGCCCGACACGAGCATCTGCTATTTCTTAACCCAGATGCAACGTTGGGCGGAGGGTGTCTGGACCAACTTTCCAGAGCCTTTGCGCAATACTCGGAAGTTTGCGCCTTCAATCCGAAAATCCTACACGCAGACGGCAGGCAGTACTTTCGTAGGAATAATAAACTGGGGCATGGGGAACTGGATAATCGTGGAATTCCTAACCAAGACAGTGATATAACCGTGATCTCGGGAGCAGCCCTAGCATTTAGAAAGACCGTTTTCGAATTGCTTGATGGGTTTGACGAGAAGATTTTTCTCTACTTTGAGGATGATGATCTTTGTTTGAGAATTTTAGCATCAGGCCACAAGGTAAAATACATTCATCATGCGGCAGTCACTCATTTGCTAGGGAAATCGACAGCTCACAGTGCCAAGTTAGATTTCTTCAAAGAGTACCACTTTATGAAATCATACCGCTATGTCTGCCGCAAACACGGCATTCCGTTTAAGCGACTGAATAAAGCATACCGTCTAGTCATGAGGCTGATCGGTGACGTCGCGACGTTTAATAAGAGCAAGGCGATTAAACATTCAGCGCATTTGAAAGCTGTGCTTGAGACAGCCTGATAGGTGGCCGCTCGTTAGTAAGTCACGTGAGTTGGAGTTGCCCGTAAAATCCGGGCAGGATCAGATTTCTATTTGACGGTTTAAGAGCTCGCGGGGAGATCGATATCCTAAAGCTTTGTGCGGGTGAAGCGTGTTGTAATGCTCGAACCACAATGGCAGTTGGGCGATGGCGGTTTTGGCGTCCGGGATGGAATTGACCAAGACGCAATCGCGCTTGAACGTCTTTACAAAGGCTTCGGCCATTCCGTTTGACTGTGGGCTGCGGACCGGAGTCGTGCAAGGCTCCACGCCGATATCCCGCAGCAGCGATTTTGCGTCTGACGGAATGAAGCATGATACATTGTCAGTCAGCCATTTGATACAACCCGAAGCGCAAACATGTCAGAAACGGCATGCTATCGCCCGTCGAGTTCGAAAAGCAGTAGAAAACGTAACCCAAGGGTGTCTACAAAACGCGGAGCTATTCAACATGAGTTGCCAAAGGGGTATCAGGCAATGTGCATTTATGGTCTCGGCTTGCGACCATCGTCCCACTCTGATAATCGACCTGTGACGTTTATTGATCGGTACTTGAATAATGATCTTAGTTACTGGTGGTGCGGGCTTTATCGGCTCGAATTTCGTTCTTGATTGGCTGGCCACAGTTGACGAGCCGGTGGTCAATCTGGATGCATTGACATATGCTGGCAACATTCACAATCTGGCTTCCCTTGAGAGCGATACACGATATACATTCGTTCGCGGTGATATCGGTGACACCACTCTTGTTGCCAGGTTGCTTGAAAAACACGAGCCTCGGGCAATCATTAACTTTGCCGCCGAGAGCCATGTAGACCGCTCCATTCATGGTCCTGAAGATTTCATCCAGACAAATATAATGGGTACATTCCGGTTACTCGAAGGGGTCCGAGCATACTGGAGTAAACTGGGCGATCGTGCGTCATTCCGATTCCTGCATATCTCCACCGATGAAGTCTTCGGAACGCTTGGGCCAACCGATCCGGCATTTAACGAACAGACCCAATATCAGCCGAACAGCCCCTATTCTGCCAGCAAGGCGGCCAGTGATCATCTGGTGCGGGCCTATCACCACACCTACGGGCTTCCGGTTCTGACTACCAACTGCTCCAACAATTACGGTCCTTATCATTTCCCCGAAAAGCTCATCCCGCTTGTCATCCACAATGCGCTTGAGGGCCGCCCGCTCCCAATCTATGGCGATGGGCAACAGATTCGCGACTGGCTCTACGTGAAAGACCATTGCAGCGCCATCCGGCAGGTACTTGAGGCAGGCTTGCCCGGCGAGACCTACAACATTGGCGGCTGGAACGAACGTGCCAATCTTGATGTAGTGCACACACTTTGCGACATTCTCGACGAACTTTCACCAAAGGCTGATGGGGTATCATACCGCGGGCAGATTAGCTTCGTGACGGATCGTCCAGGGCATGATCGGCGCTATGCGATCGACGCTCGCAAGATAGAAGCAGAACTTGGCTGGCGACCAACCGAGACTTTCGAAAGCGGCATTCGCAAGACGGTACGATGGTATCTTGAGCATGCCGAGTGGGTCCAAGCCGTCACCTCCGGTAGCTATCGCAATTGGGTTGAGAAGCATTACGTATGAAGATTATTCTGCTGGGCAAAAACGGCCAGGTTGCTCGAGAGTTGCGGAGGACTCTCTTGCCGTTTGGACGCATTATTGCGCTTGGACGCGAGAAACTCGACCTTGAGGCTCTCGACCGTATCGAGCCCGAATTGCGCGCACATGAGCCTGATGTCATCGTTAACGCTGCGGCCTACACTCAAGTAGATCGCGCCGAAACGGACCATGATAGGGCGCAGCGTTTGAATGCGGAAGCTGTGGGAATTATTGCAGACTTTGCCAACCGGCGCGGGGCAACACTAGTTCACTACTCGACAGACTACGTCTTCGACGGCGGCCAGGAGACACCTTACCTCGAGATGGACGCGACTAATCCCTTGAGCGTGTACGGTCAAACGAAGCGGGAGGGTGAACTTGCGATCGAGGCATCCGGTTGTCGATTCTTGTTGTTCCGCACAAGTTGGATTTTCTCTGCGGAAGGTACGAACTTCGTCAAGACCATACTTCGGCTCGCGAAAGAACAGCGGAGCCTTCGGGTTGTCGCCGACCAGTTTGGCGCACCAACATCAGCAGAACTGGTCGCGGATGTGACCGCGTTGGCTCTGGCGGCCCATAGTCGCAACCTGTTGCCGGATGGAATATACCACTTGGCCGCGGCGGGTCGAACCAGTTGGCATGGCCTTGCTTGTTATATTGTTCAACGTGCTTCAGAACTCGGTATTGATCTTCAGGCCGCAAGGGAAACAATAGAGCCAATCTTAACGACGGAATATCCGTTGCCCGCTGTGCGACCACGAAATTCCGGGCTTAATACGGACAAACTGCAGCATAGCCTCGGCCTCTCAATGCCCGACTGGACGGTGCATATTGACCGCACGCTGGAGCAACTTCAAAGACGGGAGCCGGAGTGTTGAACAGAAAAGGCATTATTCTAGCAGGGGGCTCCGGCACTCGGCTGCATCCGGCAACACTCGCGATTAGCAAGCAACTGCTACCGGTGTTCGACAAGCCGATGATTTATTACCCGTTGAGCACGCTAATGCTTGCTGGCATCCGTGACATCCTAATTATATCCACACCACAAGATATTCCCCGCTTCAAGCAGTTGTTGGGCACTGGAGAGGACTGGGGAGTCAAATTCACCTATTCCATACAGCAATCACCAGACGGCCTTGCGCAGGCATTCCTGATAGGAGAGGCATTTCTCGATGGCGCGCCGTCAGCGCTGGTGCTTGGCGACAACATCTTCTATGGGCATGACCTTCCGGTGCTGCTGCGTGATGGGATGGCGCGCGATCAAGGCGCAACTGTATTCGCCTACCATGTGCAGGATCCTGAACGTTACGGCGTTGTGGAGTTCGACAATAATATGAAAGCGATCTCCATTGAGGAGAAGCCTGTACGACCCAAGTCGACCTATGCCGTTACAGGGCTTTACTTCTACGATGGACGCGCTTCCGAATTCGCCAGACAACTGGACCCGTCGCCGAGAGGAGAGTTGGAGATCACCGACCTCAATCGCCGCTATATGGATGACGGCACTTTGGCCGTTGAGATCATGGGACGTGGCTACGCCTGGCTCGACACAGGAACGCATGACTCGTTGCTAGATGCCGGACAATTCATTGCCACGTTGGAGCGCCGTCAGGGTCTAAAGGTCTCGTGCCCCGAGGAGATCGCGCTCCGCAACGGCTGGATCGGAACTGCCGATCTCGAACGACTTGCAGCGCCGCTCGCCAAGAGTGGATACGGAAAATATCTGCTGAGAATCGCGGCTGAAGGAACCAGTTTTTGAACGTTATTCCGCTTGACATCCCCGATATCTTATTGTTTGAGCCAAGAGTTTTCGGTGACGAAAGGGGCTTCTTCTTCGAGAGTTTCAATCAGGCTCATTTCAATCGGGCTGTTGGTCGTGAAGTGAGCTTCGTCCAGGACAATCATTCATTGTCGGCCAGAGGTGTCCTTCGCGGACTGCATTATCAAATCCGTCAACCTCAGGGAAAATTGGTGCGGGTGGTCGAGGGCGAGGTCTTCGACGTCGCGGTCGACCTTCGCCGTTCGTCTCCAACCTTCGGCAGGTGGATCGGTCAGGTTCTTTCAGCAGAAAACAAACGGCAGCTATGGGTGCCAGCGGGTTTTGCCCACGGCTTCCTCGTCACATCGGAAACAGCCCAGTTTCTCTATAAGACCACCGATTTCTATTCGCCTGAAAACGAGCGTGCGGTTATTTGGAACGACCCTACGCTCAATATTGCATGGCCTCTAACGGCGTCGCCGATCGTCTCAAAGAAGGACACCGCCGCCGATGCCTTTGATACTGCAGAACTGTTCGGATAGTGGCGTTTGACGAAGTTATAACGCGTTCCGGACACATAGCGCGATCGCCGAAAACGTGTCATTTCGCTTATGAACGGCTCAGCGGCATCACCGCCGAGCTGAGCACCAATCCGGGAAAATTGGAGTGCGCACTGGCGTAGAAATGTTGTGCACCCCCTATGTTTTTACATGCCGGAATCAGATGTTAGATTTGCATTCTTCCCGCGCGTCACCATGTCGCGAGCATGAGTCCATAATTTGCTGGACCAGTTTCGAGGTCGCTCGTGCTCACTTGCGACTTTGACTCGGAAGAGCCTCTCCGTTAGATGTGCTCGTCTAACGAGGGATTCAAATTTTGAGTGCTAGAATATTGGTGACTGGTGGAGCGGGTTTCCTGGGTTCTCATCTGGTTGAACGTCTACTTGAAAGAGGTGACGAAGTGTTGTGCGTCGACAACTTCTACACTGGGACTAGACGAAATGTAGAGCATTTGATCGGTCATCCGAGGTTTGAGTTGATGCGCCATGATGTATGCTTTCCACTTTACGTCGAAGTCGATGAGATTTACAACTTAGCTTGCCCTGCTTCTCCAGTACATTATCAGCACGATCCGGTACAGACAACAAAGACCTCTGTGCATGGCGCCATAAACATGCTGGGCTTAGCAAAGCGTGTCGGGGCTAAAATTCTACAGGCGTCGACATCAGAGGTCTATGGCGACCCTAAAGCTCATCCTCAGGTTGAGGAGTATTGGGGCAATGTTAATCCGATAGGTATTAGATCATGTTATGATGAAGGCAAGCGTTGCGCAGAGACTCTTTTCTTCGACTATCGGCGCCAGCATAAGCTCAGAACCAAAGTTGTGCGGATTTTCAATACCTATGGGCCGCGGATGCATCCTGATGATGGTCGAGTAGTTTCCAACTTTATCGTGCAAGCGTTAACTGGGCAGGCAATCACCATCTTTGGGCAAGGCGAACAAACTCGCTCATTTTGCTATCGGGACGATCTCGTGGAGGCGATGATTAGAATGATGGGGACCGGGGATGAGGTCGTAGGGCCGGTTAATATCGGGAATCCAAAAGAATTTACGATACGTGCCCTGGCTGATCTTGTCATTGATCTGACAGGCTCTCGCTCAAAGCTGATTTTCGAGCCTATGCCCCAAGACGATCCGGTGCGACGTCAACCGGATATCCAAAAGGCTAAAGAATTACTTGATTGGCAGCCTGCAGTGGAACTCCGCGAAGGTCTGCAGAGGACAATCAGATACTTCGAAGAACTATTGTCTACCTGATGGAAACTTGACAGCTTAGTCGCTGAAGTCGAATGGTCAGACGTAGCGCATTACTGCTGTTAGCAATCGGATTGGTTCGCTGAACTGGCTCACATAAAGGCTTGATATTTACGGTAAACGCTAAAAGTTACGAGATTGAATCTACCCAGATGCCTGCCACTTTGGCGCTTCGGCTTAAACCATGCGACTGTGAGATTTTCCCTGTGCACCTACGTCAGGTGTAAGCTTTTTTGACAAGAACTATGAATGAATAAAAAGAGGTTTTTACCGGCGACCACTTCTGCATCTAAAATCCGACAATTTACCATAAACCATCATAGGACATATCTATGCTTTTCGATTCTGCTTTGTCTCTTGCAAAGGATATAACTGCGCTCACGTCGGCCACCGTCGCACTGCGAACACATCCTGTGAACTTAGATGCGGCAGACCGCTACTTGTTTGAACCAGCCTTGAGAAAAGAACTGGAGCCAAGCCAATTACTTGAGCTTGAGAACATTACCACGTTGGCGAACGGCTGGATTTACCAAAGGCTGACTTTGGTAAAAGATAGTTTTGTCGTTACGAGGCAGCCGAGCATATCGCGCCAATTGAGGATGCTTCCCAAACGGGCTTTCGCCGGGCTCTCAGCGGAGAGAATCGACAAGGGTGTATGGATCACCGATAATTGGAGCAGGAACTACTACCATTGGCTCACCGATGCCATTCCTCGTCTCCATCTGGCAAAGCAGCGAGATCCAGAAATTCACCTTATTTTGCCATCTTATTATCACTCAATAAAATCTATAAAAGAATCACTTGAGCCATTTATGCTCAAATCAATCAAAATAATTCCTGAAAATGGCGCGGCTGTTTTTAGTAATTTTCATTTTCCTACCTATTCGGCGGAGTCTGGTAACTACAATGAAAGCGTGATCCGCTCGGTGGGCAAGATATACCGAGACCACTATGGATCCTCTGTTTCAGCGGGAAGACGTATATATGTCAGTCGGAGCAAAGCGTCAGTCAGAAATGTGGTAAATGAAACCGAGATAGCTCCCGTCCTCGCGCGATATGGTTTCGAAATTGTACATTGTGAAAATATGTCCTTCTCCGAGCAAGTGCACCTTTTTAGCGAGTCCTCCATGATTGCTGGCCCACACGGGGCAGGATTAGTAAATATGATGTTCATGAGCCCTGGGGCTAAAATTTTAGAGATTCATCCACGTGATACTAGAATAAACAATTGCTATTTTTGCATGGCTTCGGCCTTTGACCACCCCTATCGATATATGCTGTCCAAGACGGCTTCGGAGGCCCTGCCGTCTCATCTAGACAACATTATTGTCGATCCTAAGGAGCTTGACGAGCAACTATCGAAAATGTGCGTTGTCTGATCGCCGAAGTGCACTCTTAAAACGCTACTGATTTCCTATTCGCCGGAAAACGAGAGTGCAATTATCTGGGACGACCACACGATCCAATACCGCGTTGCCTCTAGTGGCGACGGCGCATAAGCCCACGGTGCAGGCCATCTTGCGATGACAGCCTGCTGACTGCCAGACCTAAAGCAGGTTGTGGTTTTCCTGATTCAGATTCCCAAACTTGCTGACTTGTGATTTCCATTTGCCTATGGAATGGAGGATCGCCATGGGCAAGCCGCATCCGATTGAGTTGCGTGCGCGTGTTGTTGCGTTGTAAGCGGCAAGCTGACCCCGTCTGGCGTAGTTCGAGCGTGCGCCTGTATTGCAGATAGACGATTCACAAACTGTGAGCTTCTATTTCTACGCCTAGCTCTGGAACCAGAAACTTTCATATGATCGCGGCTGCCCCTGAGCGCTTGGAAGGCGCTCCAAGGCAGCTCCGCCGACGTTGGTCGGAGGAATTTAAAGAACATGCTGTTGCAGAGGCGATGGAACCGGGTGCCAGTGTTTCAGCGATCGCACATCGCATTGGAAGTAACCCTCCGCCGAAGGCCGTCTGCCGTGATTTGCTGATTAGCTTTAAGTCCATTCCTTATATCATGCGCTACAGTCATTTCCCCCATTGAGGTTACCGGGCGACCATTTTGGTCGTCGCCGGGATTGGTCGGATGAAGAGAAGGTTCGGATCGTTGAGGAGAGCCTGCAAGGCTTTCGGCAAGGCTCGGTGACGGCTCGCCGTTATGGGTTGTCACGGTCGCTGTTGACCCGTTGGCGTCGGGAATACCGAAGCGGGCTTCTGAACGCTTCCGCCGCAACGAGCTTTGCACCGCTTTCGATTTCGCCGCCGTCGACATCTTTCGAGATGGCCCCGCCGCGGCGGCCTGAAGACGACATGACGATCGAGATCAGCTTACCGTGAGCGTCCGGTGAACTGTTTTTGCTGATCGGGAAAATCAGGCGATGTTCTGGCATTAGAACCAGCACTAGTGCTGACATTAATACCAGAGCAAAGAGGTTTCATGGCCCGCATGGAGATCATGTCCGGTACCGAGCGCAGACGGCGCTGGTCGGACGAGGCGAAGCTGAGGATACTGGCGGAAGCTGATGAGCCGGGTGCTCGCATTGGTGACGTGGCGCGTCGGCATGACGTTCATCCTGGCCAGATACGCTTGTGGCGGAAGTCGTTCAACTATGTTGATCGACCGACGGTGTTCCTTCCAGTGGAAATCATGGAGGAGATTGGCGTAAGTCAGGCGTCTACCACGGCAGCGAGGCCAGCGATCGTCGAGATCTTGCTTCGAAACGGTCGGAGTTTGAAGGTTCCTGTTGACGTCGAGTTGAAACTGCTCGGCCCGCTCGTCGCTTGCGTGGAGGCGGCATGATCGGGCCGTCAGGGAATGTGCAGGTTTATCTGGCCTGCGGAGTGACTGACATGCGTCGTGGTATCGACGGATTGTCTACACTGGTCGAGGGAGTGATCAGGCAAGCGCCTGGTTCTGGCGCGATCTTCGGGTTCCGCGGCAGGCGCGCCGACCGGATCAAGCTCTTATGGTGGGACGGTCAGGGGTTTTGCCTGTTTTACAAGGTTTTGGAACGCGGATACTTCCCATGGCCGGCGGCTAAAGATGGCGTTGTGCATCTGACGCAGGCTCAGTTGTCGATGCTCGTCGAGGGGATCGATTGGCGGCGACCGACATGGACGTCAGCGCCTCATCGCACGGGCTGAAAGTGTTATTTTGCAAGGGTGTCAGGGGTAAAATACTGGCGCTAAAGGGGCAAATCAGTTACATTTTTGGGTATGGAAACAACGCCGCCACAGGGTCAGGATGAGCTATCTGCACTGCGTGCACTGGTTGCTGAACAGGCGGCGAAACTCGAGCGACAAGACGCCGAAGTCACCAAACGCGATTCCATAATCGACATTTTGCGCGCGCAGTTGGAGTTGCTGCGCCATCGACAGCATGGGGCCTCGTCCGAGAAAATAGACCGGAAGATCGAACAATTCGAACTGATGCTTGAGGAGATCGAAGCGTCCCGCGCCGAGGCTGAGGTTCGCTCTGGAAAGACACCTCTGCCGGAGCTGGAAGATGCCTGCGAAAAGCCAAAGCGCAAACCCTTGCCGGATGGGCTGCCGACAGAAGAGCGGATCTATCCGGCGCTGTGCAATTGCCCGACCTGCGGCGGGACATCGTTCCTGAAAGCACCGGATAAGGTGGTCCAGGTCATGGAGCACGTGCCGGCATCCGTGAAGATTGTTCGCCATGTCGAAAAGCGCTTCGTTTGCAAGGACTGCGACACATCGGTGTCTGGCAAGATGCCGACCCTGCCGATCGAGCGCGGCAAACCCGGTCCCGGATTGCTTGCCCATATCATGGTCGCCAAATTCGACGATCACATCCCACTTTACCGTCTGTCGGAGATGTACGATCGGCTTGGGATCGATATCTCCCGTTCCGTGATGGCCGACTGGATGGGGCGTGCATCTGCATTGCTCGGCCCCCTGATCCTGCTGATCAGAGCGCATATCGCGGCCGTCGATCGGATCCATACCGACGACACACCGGTCGATGTTCTCGACCCTGGACGAGGAAAGACCAGGACCGGGAGGGTCTGGGTCTACGTCTTCGATGGGCGCGGCTATCAAGATCCCAGGCCCGGAGCGATCGCTTATTATTACAGCCCTGACCGCAAGGGGGTGCACCCGGCCGAACATCTTTCCAACTTCAGTGGCGTGATGCACGCGGACGGGTATGCTGGTTACAACAAGCTGTATGGCAATCAGATCATCGAGGCTGCATGCATGGCGCATGTGCGCCGCAAGTTCCATGACGTGATCAAACTCAAGCCATCACCGATCGCGCAGGAAGCGCTGTCGCGCATTGGTGCTCTCTACGATATCGAGGATCGTATACGTGGCATGTTGCCCGACGCGAGGCGGGATTTGCGCCAGCAGCATGCCAAACCCATCTTGGCCGAGCTGAAAGAGTGGATCGAGGATGTCCAGACAACACTGCCACAGAAACAGAAGCTGGCGGAAGCGATGCGGTATGCGCTGTCACGATGGGCAGCATTGAGCGTCTATCTTGATGACGGCCGGGTTGAAATCGACAACAACATAGCTGAGCGTGCCATGCGACCACTGGAAATCGGCCGCAAAAACTGGTTGTTTGCGGGCTCCGACAAGGGTGGTGAACGCATCGCAAATATCCTGAGCATCATCGAAACCGCAAAGCTCCACGGCCACAATCCGGAAGCCTATTTGACCGATGTCCTGACACGCATTCAGGATCACCCCAAAGACCGACTTGAAAATCTGCTGCCTTGGAACTGGACGCCGGCAAACGCTCGGTCCGAGGCTGCCTGATGGCACGCTCGAGGTTCATTTACACACTCAACCAAGTCGCCGGCATGATCGGCGAGAACCTCGAACTGATCGAAGAAGTGACGGCCAACTCGGACAACATCTCCGAAGGCGAACTGGTCTACGTCAGCGATGGCACTGAAGATGGCACGAAGGGTCTGACCGAGAACGGCATCAAAGAACTTCAAAGCCTACTTGCCGACATCAGGACGTGGGACGGCGGTATCCGCGAGTTCCTCATCGACACACAGTGCCATCCTGAAATAATCGACCGCATCATGGCCGATGAGATGAAGCGCGGCCTTTAGATTCCATCTCTCGAAACCCGAAAAATGCTTTCGCCGGACGCTCACAGCTTACCGAACGGTCGACGGCTGACGATCCCGACCTCACTTGATCCAACTATCCTTGCTCGGCTGTTGCCGGTTCTGGATGCGTCATGATCGCCTTTCCGCCCGGGGTGAAGGTGTGGATTGCGGGCGGGGTGACGGACATGCGCTGCGGCATGAACAGCCTCGCGTTGAAGGTGCAAGAAGGGCTTGGCCGCGACCCTCATGGCGGCGAGGTCTTCTGCTTCCGCGGTCGCAAGGGTGACTTGATCAAAGTCCTTTGGCATGACGGCGTCGGCATGTCGCTTTACCTGAAGCGGCTGGAAGCGGGAAAGTTTATCTGGCCCGTCAGTCAGAGTGGCTCCGCCGTGCAGTGTCGGCGGCGCAACTCGGCTATCTCCTGGAAGGGATCGACTGGCGCGATCCACGCTGGACACAGTGGCCTTCGAAAGCGGGCTATGGGTGCCAGCGGGTTTTGCCCACGGCTTCCTCGTCACATCGGAAACAGCC
>NZ_JARVRE010000021.1:0-34982 GCF_030209855.1 Agrobacterium sp. lyk4-40-TYG-31 | reverse complement strand
TGATCGCCGGGTTGCCTCCCATCAGTGTCGCCGTGAATGCATCCGCCTCCGAACTTGCTTCTGCTGGCTACCCACTGCGGGTTCTTTCTACCCTGGCCAAATGGGGGATCGAGCCGGCTCGATTGGAAATCGAGATAACAGAAAGCTTGGCCATTAATAGTGAGGAAGAGACCGACCGAAACATCGCGATGCTGAGAGAGGCAGGGGTAAGATTTGCAATCGATGATTTTGGCACCGGGTACTCGTCGTTCTCAAGAGTTCAGAACGTGACTGTTGACAGGCTCAAGATCGACAAATCGTTTATCGCCGGGATGGGCGAGGGCCGGAACAGCGCGATTGTCGAAGCGATCATCAAGATGGCGCGTGCAAACGGGCTCCGGACAACGGCCGAAGGGGTTGAAACCAACCAGCAGAGAGATGCGTTGAAATCGTTGGGCTGCGATAACATCCAGGGCTTTCTGATGTCGCGCCCAATAGCACGAGCAGAAGTTACGGCGCTTCTGCAGATGTTCGCCTTAAGACCAAGCAGGGCCGACTCGTCGACCGCTTGCTAAGTCGCAGGGGAAATGAATGCCGAGGTGCATCGTCGCTGGTAGCTTTGCGTGGAGGCAGCATCATCGGTCCTAACGGGAAATGAAAGGATCTATCTGTCCTGAGAAGTAGCCGGCGTGCGGCGTGGCATTGATGGCCTGTCGCGTTCGTTGAGACGGCGATCAAGGAGGCGCTTGGCTCTGGCGCGATCTTCAGATTCCGCAGGAAGCGCGCCTATAGTTGAGCCAATTCGCAAGGGAGGCACGGGTAAACCAGAAATCTTGGGGCGTTGGGTGGGGTTAAAATGCCTCATCAGGGTCTCTAACCGTTTCGCCAAAGGCCGCCAGGGTGTGGCACCCGTTGCAGAAGCCGCAATGTAATCTGCTGGACTGGAAGTTATCGATCGCAAGAAGTCGTATTGACCCACAAAGTCATTTTGCTGAAATTACGCCATGAGCCGGTTCGAAAAACGAAAAAACATTCATGATGAATTTTGGACCGTCATCGACTCTGTCACGGCAAGTCCGGCTACAGTCGATGACCTTCCTATTGATGCGCTGACAGAGGACGAGGCAGACGAGATGATCGCACTTCTCGAAGCCCACCATATCCAAACTGACGAACCGGGAAAATAATCGATTCCCACTCGAACGGTAACGCCATGCCAATGTATTTTTTCCGTGTCCACGATGAAGACGGCGAAATGATCGACGAGCACGGCGCTGAATTTGCGAATGACAAAAATGCGTGTGTAGAGGCGATGAAGACTGCGCGAGAACTGGCCGCGGACAGAATGATTAACGGTGACGACCTAAACGGAATCTATTTTGAGATTGCGCGCTCGGATGGGTCTTCAATGGACAGGATACTGTTGAATTCGGTGTCGAGAGGTGTGATTGCTGAAGACGCCTGACGCGCCCCCGCTCGACCCCATTCAGCCTCTCACCTATATTTAACTCGGACCGATTGTTATGGCACCCGTTCGAGAGCGCCTACGATCTTAGCTTCTTTACGAGAATGACCAGGGATAAAAAGAAACAAGCGGAATTTGTCAAGATGATAGGCCATTCGGTGCGCATCACCCCGAATGCGGTCCAGAGCGCAAATCCTGTAACCGTGAGACAGTACATTCCTGTTGAGATTGCTTTCGTATCGTCGGTCCTGACAACCTTATAGACCTGTGGAACGAAGCTTGAGACCGAACACATCGAGGCAAGGTATCCGACCAACAGAGCGGTATCCAATGAATGTTTCCTTCGTGCAGATGCTGCTATTGTGAGCGCCAGCAGGCGGCCCCTCATGACTAGTTTCGATAGTATCGACCCATTGTTGCTCTGACGAATGTCGTCCGCGGCTAACTCGTCTCTTCGTGTTTTCGGATGGCCAGTATTTCCGAACCATCAGGCGATGCGCGGGTTTGCATCATAAGCTCGTATTCTCGGACGGCTTGCAGCCAGTGTTCGTGATCGTGTCCGTTTATCTGCCCGTTTTCTTCCCAAAGTGCATATGCGCGTGCGCTGATCCAGATATCCCTTTTCTCGTTCATTGGTGCTGCTCGGGTCTCTTTGTTGATATTCAAGCCGGACTGGCAGGCCTTTCAACTGTTCAGCATCGACAATGTTCCTGGGGCTTGGAGGATTCGATTTTCTTCCTTTGCGGCGTTCAGCGAAGATAGCATCAGTCAAAGCACGAGGGTCCAGATCATATGATTTGCTGGTCTCATGGACGTCGAAGGGGATGATCGTTGTTCTCAGGTTGATCGGCACGACCGACCGATTGCGATATTCAGCGCCTCCAAATCTTGTGGGCTTATTTTCATCATCTCCATCGGTTGACCAAGTGTGACAAACTGCTGGATGCGGTCGGGTGTTCACGTGACGACCGAATGTGAACCGCATGTTTCGGGGAACCAAATACCCCGTTCCAAGGTTGGCATGGCAGTTGTTTAGCTGATCCTGGGCCGTCGATCATCCTGATAGAGATTGCTGGACGAACACACATTTTTCTGGAGGAAGATATGGCACTGAAGGTTCTTGCCCTCAACGGCACTCTCAAATCATCATCATCATCATCAACAGAGACATCGTCGACCGCACGTCTGCTTGACCTCATAGCGGAGGAATTCAAGTCTTTCGATGCAGTGACAGAGACGGTTTGGCTGGCAGATCACGACATCAAGCCCGGTGTGACGTCTGATGAGGGGGACGGCGATGCGTGGCCCGCGATAAGAACGAAAATTCTGAATGCGGACATCCTGATCATCGGCACCCCTATATGGCTTGGGCAGCCGGGAAGCGTCATAAAGCGGGGGCTGGAGCGCATGGATGCATTTTTGGAGGAAACCGATGACCAAGGTCGTATGGTTTCTTATGGAAAGGTTGCCGCTGTCGCTGTCGTTGGCAATGAGGACGGTGCTCATCATGTGTGTGCTGAAGTTTTCCAGGCCCTAAATGATGTCGGCTTTACCATCCCGGCAAACGCTGTTGCCTATTGGGTGGGTGAAGCAATGGGATCCACAAACTTCGTCGATCTTGAAGAGACGCCCGACACGGTAACGACCATGGTCCAAATGCTGGTACGGAACACAGCGCATCTCGCCAACCTTCTAAAAAGCCATCAATATCCCGCTGAGCAGTGATCGGTATCATGCAGACTAGTCTACAAACTTTGACCGGCAAAGAGAGCATATATTTGGAAACGGTATATGAAGTCAGAGGCTAATGCTGATCAACGACAGCAGGATCTCGGCGGACTTCTTCGAGATATAGAGGCGCATGCTTGGGATTCTGAACAACTATCAATTCATAATATAAGGGAAACAGTTGGCGAACGAAGTTTCGGGCCTTTTCTGACAATCCCCGCGATCATCGAAATGAGCCCGATCGGTGGAATACCAGGCCTCCCGACCGTCATCGCACTTGTCATAAGTTTTTTTGCGATCCAGATCCTGTTCGGGCGAAAGCACCTGTGGCTTCCCGATTGCCTGGAGAAAAGAAAGATAAGTGGCCCGAAGCTTGAGCGTGGAGTTGCGAAGATCCAGCCCGCATCGCAATGGATCGACAAGCTTGTTCGCCCGCGAATGGCTTGGGCGACGAAACCACCTTTTCTGCAAGGGCTGGCGGCATTGTCTATCGCCCTTTGTGCGACAGTACCACCACTCGAACTCATTCCCTTTGCAAGCACCCTACCGATGGCAGCCGTAGCTCTCATTGGCTTGTCACTCACTGCGCGCGACGGCCTGCTAGCATGTTTGGCGCTGCTGTTGTCTGCTGGAACGGGCTACGCAGTGTTCAGAACCCTATCAGAATTGTAGTGCAGGAGTAACCGGATCTCGTGTCAGTTCATCGTGCGAGCGCTTCTCAGTCTAAAGACTTCCCGCAGTTCGCTTAGCCTGTAACGGATGTTTTCCCGTGATAGGGTTCTGTCGAACAGGTATCCAATACGTTGAGGTTTGAATATACGGTTTCATGACTCCGGCTTTTCACCCCTCTATGGAAAACGGTAGAAACGAATAATGCTCGGTCATCGACAGCATCGGGGGACATCACATGGACGAATGGCTTTTATCGTTTGGCATTGAACTCAACTTTTTTCCTCATCTGATCGCACTGCTCGTAGCTTATCTTCTTGCCCTTCCCATCGGATGGGACCGCGAGCAACATGAGCGCAGCGCGGGCCTTCGGACCTTTCCGTTGGTTGCGATTGCAGCCTGTGGCTTCATACAAGCGTCGGAAAAGATCACGCTCGGCAATGCAGAGGCAACCGCCCGAGTGCTTGAAGGCCTTATCAATGGCGTCGGTTTTATCGGAGGTGGAGCGATCCTTGTCGGTAAAATGGGAACGCGCGGAACTGCAACGGCTGCGAGCATATGGGCGACAGGTGCTATTGGCGCTGCTGTCGGCTTGGGCTCATACGATACCGCGATTGTGCTCTCAGTTGTCACATTTGCCACGTTAAGACTGATGACCAACTTCAAGTCTGAGGGTAACCCAGTCGATCTCCCCGTCAATAAGACTGAGCCGGACTAATTTCATAGCGTAGAGAAACCGAGCCACATGACAATTGATATGGAAGATCGAAAGCACGATGGGTTAGATGGGATCAACATCTTGGGCCGAAATAGTTGAATTAGTGCCGGTGACGCGCTTCCGCCACCGCAGCCTCAAAAGCGGTGCGAGCCTCATCGACGGATTTATGCCCGGCTAATGCCGCCCGGCACGCGCTTCTTGCTTTTACAAAGTTCAAGCCTTGGACAGCCGGCCATTGTTCAGTCATATGGACCAGCGCGTCAAACGGGCCACTAACTTTGTAGGATCCTTTTGATGGAAAATTAAATTCAACAGGTTCGCTCCAACGAGCACTCGGTCCAGACATGTAGCGACTCCTAAAATAACGCCGCTGTAAACGTCGAAGCTTTCTAGTGGTTCCGACACGAAATGCCTCACGAATTATTTTTTTAAATCATGTCAAACCAGGCTTTTCAAGACAATGCGGAACAACGCGCGAGATCCTCATCCGAAGAGGTGAGGGAGCAGGACGGCTTCCACCGTCCCACTCCTAATCCTACTTAACGGGTGGAGATGCCTTGCCGAGCTTGACGGATTGCTCACGGCCCCAGACTCGGAGGGTGCCGAGCTTGGCGACGAAGTCTGCGGGGTCTTCATCCTGCGGCAGCGCGATGACGCCTTCGTCCAGCGCGTCGGCAAGACCGGCCTTTTGCATGAGCGGCATGGCCGATTCGACGTAGCCGATGAATTTGCAATGCTGGAAGGCATCGGCCACGAAGTCGCGTGCGGCAGCTTCATCGACGAGGTCTTCGATACCCTGCGGTGAAGTCAGCAACGCCACGGCATCGAACAGGACCGATGGACCGCCATCGATCATGTGATGGGCCTCGATCAAGCTGCCATCGGACGCCTTCACGCCGCCGACCTTAGGCGCGATCAGTTCGAAGACAGCCTTTTCCTTCGTCACCGCGTCTGTCAGTGCAGATAGCAGACCGGCATCGACACCATCGGTGACGAGAATGCCGAGCTTGCGTCCCTCAAAACGCTTCGGACCGTTTTCAACGATGCTGAGCGCGGGCGATGGGACGAGGTCCTGACGGGTCGGCATGGCCGCATCCGCAGGTTTCGGCATCGTCTGCATGCCCAGCTTCTGAGCCACGGTCGTTGCCAGCGTCTCATCGATGTTCAGCAGGTGAGATACCATGCGCTCGCGGATCGCCGGTATCTCCACTTTGCTGAGTTCGAAGGTCAGGGCCGAGGCGATATGGCGCTGTTCTGCGCCTGTCTGGCTGATGTAGAACTGGCGTGCCTGGCTGTAGTGATCGGC
This sequence comes from Agrobacterium sp. lyk4-40-TYG-31, assembly GCF_030209855.1. NCBI lineage: Bacteria > Pseudomonadati > Pseudomonadota > Alphaproteobacteria > Hyphomicrobiales > Rhizobiaceae > Agrobacterium > Agrobacterium sp. lyk4-40-TYG-31. The sequence goes on along the minus strand of NZ_JARVRE010000021.1, from coordinate 29,117 downwards.
GAAGCTTTCAGGACGCAGGCGCGCCTTCGTGCCCTGTTCTTCCGCCGGGAAGTGGCGGTAACCGGCTGTGGGCGATTCGCGCGGACCTTCACCATGTGAGTTGGGCTGATAATTCACTCGGCCCACCGGGTTGCGCATGGCCATGTGGCCATCCTGCTGGAAATGCGCGAAAGGACACTTCGGCGCATTGATGGGCAGATGCGTAAAGTTGGGACCGCCCAGACGCTTCAACTGCGTGTCGAGATAGGAAAAGTTGCGGCCTTGCAGCAATGGATCGTTGCTGAAATCGATACCCGGCGGCACGTTCTGCGTCATGAAGGCGACCTGTTCGGTCTCGGCAAAGAAATTGTCCGGCATGCGGTCCAGCACCATGCGACCGATGGCCTTGGGCGGGAGAATTTCCTCGGGGATGATCTTGGTCGGATCGAGAATGTCGAAGTCGAAGCTGTCGGCGAAGTCCTGATCGAACAATTGCACCTGCAATTCCCATTCCGGCAAATCGCCTGACTGGATGGCGTTCCACAGGTCGCGACGGTGGAAATCCGGGTCGGCGCCGTTGATCTTAACGGCCTCGTTCCACGCGACCGACTGAAGGCCGAGTTTTGGCTTCCAGTGGAATTTGACGAAGGTGGATTTGTCATCCGCATTGACGAAGCGGAAAGTGTGGACGCCGAAGCCTTCCATGAAGCGCAGGGAGCGGGGAATGGTGCGGTCCGACATGATCCACATGACCATGTTCATGCTCTCAGGTGTCAGGCTGATGAAATCCCAGAAATTGTCATGGGCTGTCTGTGCCTGAGGGAAGGCGCGGTCCGGTTCCTGCTTGGCGGCATGGATCAGGTCGGGAAACTTGATCGCATCCTGAATGAAGAACACAGGGATGTTGTTGCCGACGAGGTCCCAGTTGCCCTCTTGCGTGTAGAGCTTGACGGCAAAGCCGCGCACATCGCGGGCAAGATCGGCAGAACCCTTGTTACCGGCAACGGTGGAGAACCGGACGAAGACCGGCGTCTTTTCGCCCTTGCGCTGGAAGATATCGGCCTTGGTATAGTCCGCAAGGGACTCATAGGTTTCGAAATAACCATGGGCGCCATAACCGCGGGCATGGACGACGCGCTCTGGAATGCGTTCGTGGTCGAAGTGGAACATTTTCTCACGGAAGTGGAAGTCGTCCACGACTAGGGGGCCGCGTGATCCGATACGCAGCGAATTCTGATCGTCGGCCACGGGTCCACCCTGTGCGGTGGTCATAACAGGCGTATCGCCCTCAGCAAACTGGTGGAGCTCGCCGCCGGAGCCACGCTGCATTTTCTGGTCGTGAATGGTCACGACGTCTGTCTCTTGCACTGATTTTGGGGCAGTTGGTTTCTTGGCCATGGAAATTCTCCGGGTGTGTTTCGAGAAGTGTGGTGACGGGCGAAGACTCCGCTCAAACTAAAAAGGCCGCCCTCTGGAAGGCGGCCGTGTCTTGATAGGTCGGAAGTTAACTGGCCTTCTTTTTTGATCCTTTAGCGTTGGCCGAAGCCTCACCAAGGGCGGTCAGTTTCTGATCTGTTGCAATCTCTTCCTGTAGATTGGCATCCAGCAAGGGAATAGCGTCGGTAAGGCCCAGTTGTTTCGCCCAGGATTTGAGCGTGCCGTACCGCGCGATCTCATAGTGCTCGACGGCTTGAGCCGAGGAAATAAGACCAGCATCTAATGCGGCGGTACCCTTATACTCCTCCATGATCTCCTCGCCTTCGGCGATAATTCCTTGGATGGCCTCGCAAGTCTTGCCGCGGGCACTTTTTCCAAGAAGTTCAAAAACTTGCTCTAGCCGCTCAATCTGTCCCTGTGTCTCATCGCGGTGCTGAAGGAAGCCTGCCTTACCCTCTTCCGACTGTGCTGCGCGTGCCATTTTCGGAAGGGCTTTCAGGATCTGTTTTTCTGCGAAATAAATATCTTTGAGCGTGTCCAGGAACAGGTCGTCCAGCGTCTTTTCAGTGGCCATTGTTCAACTCCCATCATGTTAGAAGAACCTCATCAACACGCGAAATTTATCAAAGTTCCCAATGTCATGATTATTGAGTGGCGTATTGATGCGCTAAAATTTCAGAAATATCAGATCGATCATCGCACATGATGCGGCGCTCAACACTGGTTTGAGAAGAAGTTCGATAACTGCTTTGCGATTTCCTAAGGGGCCTCTTCTGCCATGTGGTGACCGCTTTCAATGCCTTGTCTTAGCACGATCCGGTCGCTCCAGTCGGACCAAGGTTTTGCAGGGTCGCCGTAAAGGCTTTCCATATCGTCTTGCCGTGACCAAAGAACACCTAGCGGGCATTGCAGACGTCGTCCGGTTTCCCTGTCGCGTTTGTCATCGTCGTAATCGAACTCAAGTCCTGCTCGATAATCTGCAAGCATGCCATGCACCATCTCAGGGTCTCGGGTGGCTTTGAGGTAATCCCGATTATTTTCTGACCCGATGGCTGCCCCCGCAGGATACCAGAGATCAGGATTGCAACGGATTGCAGCTTCCGCCTTTTCGCTTTGCGCGAAAAAGAACCAGTGCCACCAGCTCTTCGCAAAGCGCCAATCCGCGCGACTCAAAACCTCGTAGATCGGGATGCCGTCCATAACCACGAGACCTGCAACGCTTTCGGGAAAGTCCATCGCTATCCGGAACGCGCGATACGAACCGCGGTCGTGGCCCGCGACACCAAACCTGTCATAGCCGAGCGTTCTCATACACTCATGCAACGCCGCCGCCTTTGCCTTTCCCGAACTATCCGCAAGTTTTGCTGGCTGGTAGCTCCGACCGAACCCCGGCATGTCTGCACAGACAACGGAGAACTGGTTTGCAAGCAGGGGAGCCACCCTAAACCAGGTAGAATGCGTTCTTGGATGCCCGTGTAGAAGGAGGATAGGAAAGCCGGACCCGCCATGCCGCAGACGGATCTCGCCGTAAGATGTAGGTACGAGGTGTTCAGTAAAATCGTCAAAAAAGTCTGCCAGTTTCTGTCCTCCGTGCATAGGTAAACTCCCTCAGGCCCATCACCAATGATCCTGGACCTACACCAGCGTATGGATAAATGTGCCCGCAGCTAAAGGGAATGCCAGATCGAATAACATCGCGGCTGCAGGAATGAGGCTCTGCGGTAGCCTAACCATAGATTGGAGAGCACTTGTAGTGTCAGATGTCGGCGAGGGCAAATGAGTGGTTGGTAGAAGCGCAGTAGCAATCCCACTAGACACCAGCTTCGACCTCTCTCACGAGACAGCGCGTGTGAGAACTTGTCGGTGAAGGTCTGCAAAGCGATCAATTGTCTTCTATCATTATAACGTTATTGAGGTCGGTTATTGGGGGATAGGATAGCCAATGCAGCTGACAGGTAACGGGCTGCCAGCTCGTTACCAGTGGTCATCGCTAGGCTATGCGCGAAACGACAGTGGGCCTCAAGTGCGTCATCTCCAGAAACGACACCCGGAAGGGACTTGTCCATCACCGCACCGGTGAAATACGATGGCACTCCTGTATCATCCCGAATGCAGCGGCCAAATGCGACAAGTTCTCGAGTGGCTCCATTAAATAGACGAATGCGATATGCACTGGAGGTTGGCTCTCCAGAAATGATGGCCTCATGAATGCGTTTTGCCATCAAAGGTCGGTCATGTTCCAATATTTTGGTCAATATTTGCTCGACCGCGATACCCTTTCTCAACGCGTGTTCAGGCATTTCGTAAAGCGCTGCAAAAATTGCGTCACCGAAAAGGATATTTTCAGGGACCGACCAGGTAAAGAAGCCCATTGACTGGCATGCGCCTCCTACAAATGAATTGTTGTCACTTGCAATATTCATGATTTCTCCGCCCTCGAGCCTCCATGAGGAGTTGCTATTGTAGTTTAACCAAATTAAGAAATTCGGGTTCGAAGAAGTTCCGTAGAATTTGTGCTTCGTTATCGTGCTCCAGTTCGTCCGCAGCGATCAAGCCAGTGATTGCTTCCCGTGCATTGCAGACTTGCCAGCGCTCGACCGGGAACATTAAGAGGCAAATCATGTATTCCAATACGTCTAAGGCACGCCTGCTAACGAATCTGTCCAATGCGGCCCGTCTCGAGATACTCGAAATTATCTCCGAAAGAGAGACTTCGGTGAACGAATTAGCGGCGAGATTGGAGATGAGCCAGTCAGCTGTTTCGCAACATCTTGCTCGGCTACGCGTGGATGGGCTGGTGACAACCCGGCGTGATGCTCAGACAGTTTATTACCGCTGCGCAAATCCTGGTGTGCAGCGCGTTCTAGAAATGCTGAACGAAATTTTCAGCCCGGAGTTTGATGCAGCGAATGGCACTACCCTCGCAAGGCCTCGCAAGCTTGGCTAAAGCCTGGTTACCGCTAAGGGACGTTTCCAAGTGTCTGTGTCCTGTTTTACCTTGTGAGACACTGGGTTTCTCTTGATACCGACGTAAACCCAAGAAAGGCCCGTAGCGGCAAACTCGATGGCTCGCTTCGCAAACATCGCTGCAAGCAGAGTTGTAAGATATTGTCGGTCTCTCGCGAAGGTCTGGCCTTAGCAATCGGCCAGTGTCTGGAAGTGTTTGACGATGAGTTCGAGATCGTAAGGGTTTGCTACAAATTTCGCAGTCGGCGGAAGACTGATGTCTTCCGACACGATACGACCGGACGCGACCACAATGCCCGCTTGCGGGAAGCGCGCGGCCACCTGGTGTGCAAGGTCAACGCCAGAATGTTTGCCCGGCATTTGAATGTCTGTGAAAAGAAAATGGATGAGTTCATCATTTATGAGGTCTAAGGCATCGTCAGCAGTTCCTGCTTCAATGACTGTGAACCCAGCATCCTCGAGCGCATCTATAACCGCCATCCGGATTAAGGCCTCGTCGTCCACCACCAGAACTTTGCGCATCGGCCTCTCCTCAGGTGGTCGTCAACCTTTGAAGGAACGAATTGTTCCCTACGCTGGCTTAAGTAGGCATCCTCGAACCTCGGGAACAATTAATCCGATGCGTCCTCTTCCGTTTAGAGATCGTGCTTTCGGCGGTCGTAACCATGCGTGCGATAGTTGACGTGCGAGTACGATATCACTTGATGCGAATAACTTTTTTCGAATAGACGAATGAAGAACTTTCTGTCTGATGGAGATGTCTCAATGCCGTTTAGCGATCCCAGTCACCCCCTTTGGAAGCTGGAGAACCTGCGCCGTGCCATTCATGCCGCAGGCGTAGCTTTGTGGTCCTGGAATGTGACCAATGACCAGTTTGCGATGGACGATCAGGCTTTCGATCTCTGGGGTATTGAGAAGAGCGGTGAGGTCAAATTCGAGGATCTGTCGGCTCATATTCACCCTGCTGACCGAGATCGGGTCCGCGCCGCGTTCACGGCGACGCGGGGAATTGTCGGGTCGTATGAAATTGACTTCAGAATCATGCTGGGCACTGAAATCAGGTGGATTTCGGCTCGGGGACTGGGCGACGACTCCGCTCTTCATGATGGGCACATGTTTGGTGTGTTTCTGGATGTTACCGGACGCAAGCAGGCTGAAGAGAGCAACGAATTATTGGCTGGCGAAATGAGCCATCGTGTCAAGAACTTGCTTTCGATCGCCATGGGCCTCACGAAAATCACCTCACAGTCCACGTCAAGTGCCAAGGAAATGGCGAAAGAGCTCACTGCGAGACTGGCTGCCCTTGGTCGAGCCCATGATCTGGTTCGACCAATCCCCGGAGCACAAGGGCATGCTGCTCTCTTGGGAGACCTGTTGTCTGTGCTCTTGGCACCTTATGAGGATCTTGGTGCCTTCAAGGGAAGGATTAGAGTGGCCGTCCCACGCATGGGTGTCGGCGAAGCCGCAGCAACTGCTTTGTCGCTCATTTTCCATGAGCTGGCGACCAATTCGATGAAATATGGAGCTCTGTCGGAGGAAACCGGTATTCTCGATTTGTCCGGTTCGGTTACTGGCGATGAGGTGACCCTGGTTTGGACCGAGAGCGGCGGTCCCCCGGTGGAGCCCTCTGCTGGAGCTGAAGGCTATGGAAGCAAGCTACTTCATCGAAGCGTTTCAGGACAACTCGGCGGTACGATCAGTTATGAATGGTCTGAGAAGGGCGTTGTCGTGGTATTGAAACTGAGCGCGGAAAAGCTAGCAAAGTGAACAGATCTACCAACCGACCACGGGAGTTGATTTTTGCTTCCCTGGCGCGCAATTTGACGGACTGTTAACTCTAAAACATCGTCGTCGCGCACGACCGTGACAGTTGCGATATATAATAAATACACTGCCTCAGGTCAGGAAACGGCATGAGTCTTGTTTTACAACTTCATCACAAAAACGTCTTGGAAGCCGCCGCCGCATACCGTTCATCAGTCGATGAAATTGAGGCTCACTTGCGCATTCGTGCCATGTCGAACGACGCGTCCTCTGCTGAACTCGCGCTCCTGAGACGGCTCAAGGATGAAAAGGCGTCTATCCTGCGCCAATACGAAAATTTATTAGAAGCGTTTGCGGTAGTAGCCGACACCAGCATCATCGCGGCAGAATAATCAGGTTGCGCCGCCCGTACGTCCTGAGACAATCTTTCGCAAAGTGAAATGGGCGAGGTCGCGAATAACGGCGGACCTTCAACAATTAACATATCACCAGCGGTGCTGCCATGACCTTCAAGGGCAGGACCCTTTTCTGACATGTTCGATTGCCAGTTCAAGCGCCGCTTCATCATATGGTTTTCCAAGAACGATAGCATCGGCAATCAACTCATGGTCTTCGACTCTCGGAACCTCCACCGCTCCTGATGCGAAGATGATCCCCAGGGCCTGCCGCCTGCGCCTGCAGGCTACCGCAAGGTCCGCGCCCGACATTCCCGGCAGGCCGTGGTCAGTGAGGAGGACATCAATGTCTTCCCTTTCAAACACCGACAGAGCTTCTTCTGCGCTCGTCGCTTCGAACACCGTATGGCCCATCGTCTCCAGCATATCCGTCGTGCTCATCAGGATAAGCGGCTCGTCTTCGACCAAAAGGATGCGCAAACGGGAAGGCGAGGGCACCGCGATTTCCGAAGCGACAGTCGCAGCGGTCTCTGCAGGCGGTTGGGACGGAGATGGTGCAGCGTCCGGCTGCGCAGGCGTGCGGTTGTTGAGGACGTACCGCACCTTCCTCGCCAAACCTTCGCGCGTATATGGCTTGCTTAAAAGTTCGATGCCTTCGTCAAGGCGACCACCGTGAACGATCGCGTTGTCGGTATAGCCAGAGGTAAATAGGACTGCGATGTTTGGCAACCGCTCTTTTGCTTTGCGGGCCAGTTCCGGACTGCGCAGTGGCCCAGGCATGACGACGTCGGTGAACAGGAGGTCAATTGGGACGCCACTGTCGATGACGGCGAGCCCCAACTGAGCATCGCTCGCACGAAGCACCCTGTAACCGAGATCGGTGAGAAGTTCGATGACGGTAGCGCGGACCTCTTCATCGTCCTCGACCACAAGAACGGTTTCTGATCCGCCGACCACGGGTCCGGTGTCCATGTCGACGGCAAGATCTTCCTGCTGTCGCGAACGGGGCAGGTAGATACGGATCGTCGTGCCCTCGCCGGGTTCGCTGTAAATTTTGATATGCCCTTCGGATTGTTTCACAAGCCCCCAAACCATGCTGAGACCGAGGCCAGTGCCTTTCCCGGTTGGCTTGGTTGTGAAAAATGGTTCGAAAGCCTGCTCTATGACCTCCGGCGTCATGCCCGAACCGGTGTCAGTCACCGCCAACATGACATACTGCCCAGCGGCCACATCCGCGTGTTTCGCAGCATAGGTGTCATCGAGCGACGCATTGCCGGCTTCTATCGTCAGCTTGCCGTGGCCATTCATCGCGTCGCGCGCATTGATCGCAAGATTGAGGATGGCATTTTCCACCTGGTTGGGGTCGACAAGCGTGTTCCACAAACCGCCCGATACCACCGTTTCGACCTCAATCCCTTCTCCGAGCGCGCGTCGAAGCATGTCATCGAAGCCACGGATGAGCCGGCCGAGGTTGACCACCTTTGGCTCCAATGCCTGCCGCCGTCCGAAGGCAAGAAGTTGGGATGCCAGTTTCGAACCGCGCGTGACGCCTGCCAGCGCGTTTTGTAACCGCTGCTGGGCTTTGTCATGTCCAACCATGTCCTTCGTCAGCAGCTGAAGGTTGCCACCGATGACCTGCAACAGGTTGTTGAAGTCATGGGCCACCCCACCAGTCAACTTTCCAACCGCCTCAAGTTTTTGCGATTGACGCAGTTGCTCCTCTGCGAGCCGTAATGTTTCGGCCTGCTCTTTCGCCTCAGTGACATCCCTGGCAACGGCATAGATGAGGTCGCCCTCAGGGACAGCAGTCCATGACAGCCATTTGTACGTTCCATCCTTGCAGCGAAACCTGTTTTCGAAGCTCGGTGTAATGCCACCACTTGCGAGGTGACTCACTTCGTTCCTGGTCTTTTCCACGTCGTCGTGATGTTCCAGCCATTCGGACGTCTTGCCAATGATCTCATCCGCCTGCCAGCCAAGTGTCGTCGTCCAGGCGGGATTTACGCTGGACCACACGCCATTGCGATCAGCGACGCCAAGAAGGTCACGGCTCAGGTTCCAGGTGCGATCGCGCTCTTGCGTCCGCTCTGCCACCGTGGCTTCGAGGTTTTCATTGAGATGGGCGAGCCGGGTTTCACTTTGACGTAGCGCGTCCTCTGTCCTGGTTCTCTCGGCGATTTCTTTCTGTGCCGCTTTGTATAGACGACCATTGTCGATGGCGATCGCGGCCTGCGCCGCGATGCCTGACAGCAGCCTCTCGGCGCGCTCCGTGAACACACCACGCTCGGAATGGCCGAAGAACAGCCCGCCGAGCACTTCCCCGGATCGGGACAGTACGGGAGCGGCGAGATAGCTGCAAACAGGCAAATGGCCTTTTGGCATGCCATGATGAGGGGCATTCTTTCCGTAGCGTGGATCCGCAGTAATATCGTCTGAGCGGACAATACCCTCCCCGGCAAACGTCGGCCCGAAGACCGCAGTATTGCGAGGCATCGGGAAGGACGAAAACGCATCGCGCGGCACACCTGAGAGCGTGTAGAGCATGTAGCTCTCGCCCTTATCATCGAAGACATTGTAGAAAAACGCGCCGAACTGCGCACCGGTCAGTTCGGTCGCTGCGTCGGTGACAGCCTGAACGGCCTGATCCAGATCGAGCTCTGCGGCAATGACGCTGCCAACGCGGTTAAGCGTCTCCAGTGAGCGGGCTTCTTCACGAAGGCGCTCGCCCATCTCGTGCCTCACCCGAACCATCGCGAGGGTTGCCGCCACGCGAGCACTCAGCTCTCGGGCGGAGAACGGCTTGACGAGATAGTCGTCGGCGCCTGCAGTCAGACCCTCGACACTGGCTTCCTCGCCGGCGCGTGCCGACAGCACGATGATCGGGATATCGGCAAACGCCGGTTCTGCCCGGATGGCCTGGATCAAGCCGAACCCATCGAGCCTTGGCATCATCACGTCAGACAGCAGCAGGGCAGGTTTCCTTTCCCGGATCGCCTCAAGGGCAGCCTGGCCATCATTGACGGTCTCGACTTCATAATCGGCGCTCAGCAGGCGCCGGACATAGTCGCGCATGTCGGCGTTGTCGTCAGCCAGAAGGATCCGTTGGCGCTTGGCAGAGCTCGGTCTGACTGTCGAGAGTATTTCTGCTTGGTAGTCGCCGTCATCGGGCTGAACAGGCAGCCATCTTGAGGCTTCTTCGACAAACGCGCCTGCACGGACAGATGTGGGGGCGTTGGACTGGCCCGCCTGCAGTCGATCCGCGGGTAGGTGCTGCGTTCCCTTAGGGATCGTCACCGTAAAGGTGGTGCCTCGGCCCTCTTCACTGGTGACGTCGATCGTCCCTCCATGCAGCTTAACCAGTTCCTGCACCAGCGCCAGTCCGATACCACTGCCTTCAAAGCTTCGACCTTTAGCGCCCTCAACGCGGTGGAACCGCTCGAACAGTCTCGGCAGCTCGCTTGCCGGGATCCCCGTGCCGGTGTCCTCGACGGTCAGCGTTGCTTCGTTTTTGCCAAACTTCACGCCGACGCGGATCTCGCCTTCAAAGGTAAACTTGAAAGCGTTCGACAGGAGGTTGAGTACGATCTTTTCCCACATGTCGCGGTCTACGAAGATCTCTGCTTGCGATGGAGGAGAGTCAAGTAGAAGACGAAGACCGGCCTGTTCTGTGAGCGATCGGAAGTTGCTGGCAAGCTCAGCGGTCAACGCACTGAGATCGGTTGGCTCGAAACTGGCATGAGTTCGACCGGCTTCGATCCGTGAGAAATCCAGGAGCGAGTTGACCAGTTTCAACAGTCGCATTCCGTTGCGGTGGATGACGTCAAGCCGGGCACGGGTCCCGAGTTCGCGCTCGCTCGCATCCGCCATCGCTTCCTCGAGCGGCCCGAGCATCAACGTGAGAGGTGTCCGAAACTCGTGACTGACATTGGAGAAGAACGTCGTTTTCGCACGGTCCAGTTCTGCCAGGGCTTCCGCGCGCCGGCGTTCTTCCTCATAAGCCTGAGCGTTGGCAATGGAGCCAGCGATCTGGCCGGCGATGAGCTGCAGGAAGCTTTGATAGGCCTCATCGAAAAGACGATAAGGATTGAGACCAATGATCAGCGCTCCGGCCCGCCCGGTCTCACCCGTAGGCATAACCGGAACGATTGCTGCATCAGTGGGCTGTACGCGCCACGGTCCCATCGGCAGATGGGTACCGACTTTGCCGTGGAGGTCGGAAACGAGTACGTGTTGTTGAGAGCGGAGGGCCCGCTCGATCGGCCAAACGGAATTCCTTGCGAGAACTACGGTCGTCGGAAAATTTGATCGTTTAGCATCTGTCCCGCAGGTGGCTGAGAGTTCCGCGATTTGCCCGTCCGGGCCTGTCATGTAGAGGAGGGCAAATGGCACGTCGTGCGGGTTGACGGAAAGGGCCGCTACGCCTCGTTCACAGGCATCTTGCCAAGTCCGGGCGTCTGACGCAGTTGTTGCCAATTCCCGAAGCAGGGCAAGCTGCCGTTCGCCAATGACACGCTGGGTGTCGTCGGTGTTCGCGCAGATGATACCCCCGGGAGTGCCGTCGTCATCGGGAATCGGCGTATAGGAAAATGTGTAGTAGGTCTCCTCGGGATAGCCGTTACGTTCCATGATGAGCAACTGCTCTTCGACGTAAGTTCCCTCGTGACCGCTCATCGCTGTTGCGAGCATCGGCCCAATATCGTCCCAGATTTCATTCCAAACATCGGCCGTGGGCTTGCCGAGCGCCCATGGATGTTTGCCACCTATGATAGATTTGTAGGAATCATTATAGAGATAGATCAGCTCGTCACCCCAGCCAATCCAGATCGGCTGCCGGGACAGAAGCATGATTCGAACGGCGGTCTTGAGGCTTTGCGGCCAGCGTTGTGCGGGTCCGAGCGTCGTCGATGACCAATCGTGCGCGCGCATCAGCGCACCCATTTCTCCGCCCCCAGACAGGAAGTCGAGTTCCGGATGAACAGAAGACGTCATTGGGATAGAATCGTCGCTCAACTCCCTACTCCTCAAACACGACCAAATCTGGCTTCGGCAAACACGACCGGTCCATTAGATATCCGGCATATTTTCCTTTTGGAAGTCTCCAAGCTGGAACAGGATCAATTTTTAGTCAGTGCGCGGCCCCACAGCTTTTCGCGGCACGACGCTAATGTTCAGCATTTCCCACGCGACTTGCCGGTATCACGTCACGTAGATGCGAGCCGCAACCCTTTTCTAGCGTTTGGACTCATCCGGGACAGTGATATAATTCAGCGCTCAGCGCAGACCGTAGCCATCTCTGTGCCTGTCGCAAAATCCCTTTGGACTTTGTCTGTGGCGACGTTCTAGAGGTCGCGGCTTAACACAACAGGACGACGATCATGCCGCAGATTGCCGCGTGGTCATCGTTACGATTTGTCCGCTACGGTCTCTCGGCGACGTGGGATGTGTTGCCGAGCAAGGACGAACGAGTGCGACTAGAGCTGCTCCTCAATAGCGTGGAGCAATCTTTTTCTTTCCTTCTTTGCAGTGAGTTGGCGTGTCAAGGCCGTCACCGCCCGAAGCTCAATCTCTGACTTTGAGCGATCTATCTCGAAACTGCGTGAAGCGCCGATTAGAAGGTCCTCAGACCCGTAAATACCAAGAACCGTGATCTCTACGCCTGTTGCCAGTTCTCCGAAATGGGAGTCAATAAATGCAGGTTCGTTACTCCATGACCGCGCTGCAAAGTCCAATATGCACCCGAAAGTACCCATATCGACCATTGTACCCGGTTGAAGAGGTCCTTGCCGCGTCAGACGCTGCCAATCGCTTGTTCTTCCAGATCCCCGTATATCTTCTGCATCTGTAATATAGGCATTATAGGTCATTTCTTGGGTGGTCACAGTTGCAACCACGCTTTGGATGTGGACGGGTTCACGGCTCATATTGGTCACAAGGCAGCTTGCACCCAAGGTTCGCCCCTCCCCACGGTTTATGACCAACATTGGCTTTATTTGACGAAGGTGACCTCCTACGAAGATATGAAGATAGATCGCCCAGATCAGCAGCGTGCCCAGGCTAGCTATCGCCGAAACAACGGGAGCATAGCTTTGTAAGAAAACGAGCATTTATTATCTTTTTAATAAGTGGATAAAAGCGGATGGAGTGTTCGATATTCGCTTGTGTCTGTCATCTGGATTGACTGAAAACTACTGCCATCTCACGAGACAGATTCGGCGTCCTCAAAGTCTTGAGAATGGCCGGCAGCCGAGTTGGCCGCCGGCCATGTGCGTATCAGATCATGATCTCGCCGCCCGTCACAGGAACGACGGCTCCTGTCATGTAGCTCCCTAGATCAGACGCTAGAAGAACGTAGGCCCCCGCCAGCTCTGCTGGCTGTCCAGCTCGGCCTATAAGAGTATTTTCTCCAAACTTTGCGGCTTTCTCAGCCGGCATGGTCGAGGGGATAAGGGGTGTCCAAATCGGCCCCGGAGCGACCGCATTTACTCGGATGCCTTTTTCAGCCAACATCTCAGCGAGACCCGCCGTGAAGTTTGAAATCGCGCCCTTAGTAGAAGCGTAGGCGAGCAGTTGCGGCGACGGCTGCCGTGACTGGATCGAGGTCGTATTGATGATTGAGCTGCCCGGCTTCATGTGAGGCGAGGCGGCCTTTGACAGGAAGAACGGTGCGTGGACATTGGTACGGAAAGTTTCGTCCCATTCGTCGGCCGAGATGTCGGTAATGTCGCCATAGGTTCGCTGGAATGCAGCGTTGTTTACTAGAATATCTATGCCACCAAGCTCGTCGACGGCGCGCTGAACGAGATCCCTACAGTGTTCTTCTGATTTGATGTCGCCAGGAATGACAAGAGCTTTGCGCCCGGCTTCTTCGACCCACTTCGCTGTGTCGCGAGCGTCGCCGTCCTCGTTGAGGTAGGAAATGACGATGTCGGCGCCTTCTCGGGCAAAAGCGATGGCAACGGCCTTTCCAATCCCGGAGTCGGCCCCGGTGATGAGGGCGACTTTGTCTATGAGCTTGCCAGCACCCTTGTAGGATTTTTCGCCATGATCCGGGACCGGTTTCATCTCCGCTGTCTGGCCTGGTGGCTGCTGCTGTTGTTCAGGATAGGGCCGAGTAGGGTGTCGGGTGTCGTCCATCATATTTCTCCTTTTTAGAGGTCAGGGCGATAAACCGTGAAGCGCGCTACGGGTTCCACCCAGTGAATTCGAGTTCGGATGGTACAGTCGGCAGCCGCGCTTTCCGCTCAACAGATTCACATCACGTCGGCCGCTCGTTTTGCGAGGCGGTTCGAATTCCCCATTAGTGCTTACATCCATAATTTGCTTCGCCTAGAGCGCCATACGGCTGTTAGAGACGGGCCACGGGTGCCCTCATGAGAGCGAACGGTTCCATCTACTGGTGGTGTGCCCGGAGAAGGGTTCACCGCCGCTCTTCAACGGGTGCATGACTGCATTGGCGGACTCGATCACGCCTGCGGGGTCTGAAGGTACAAGTATCCTGATCTTAAGTGACTTACATTTAAGAGCAGGTGGTCGGAGGTTCGATTCCCATCAAGACGTCGGATCGGACCGCGAGGATCTTAGAAAGTCGAGAAACGCGCGCATTCCCGCTCCGATGTGGCGGTGCCTCGGGTAGTAAAGGCACAGACCCGGATAGGGTGGCGTCCACTCTGCCAGCACCTGCCTCAGTCTTCCGTCGGCAATTGCGTCCGCCGCCATCCATCGCGTTACATAGGCAAGCCCACAGCCGTCCAGCGCAGCGACCAGAAGAAGCCTCGACTGGTCGACTACGAGATTGCCACTCGTTGACACGACAACGTCCTCACCACGACGCTGAAACTCCCACCGATAAATCGAGCCACCCGCCATGCGAAGCTGAACGCACTGGTGCAGAGCGAGATCCAACGGACTTCCGACGGGCGGCGCATCATTGAGATAGGCTGGCGACGCGACAACAATATGCTGTTGATCCGGACCGATCGGGATAGCAATCATTTCTCCGGAAACGAGTTCGGTTGCCCGCACACCGCAGTCGAAGGCTCCCTCGGCGATGTCAACTAATCGGCCCTCGGATTTGACCTCGAAGCGCATCGCTGGCTGCAGCTTCATGAAGCGCATCAGTAAAGGCATCAAAACCTGCTCAGCGGCATTGGAGTCGCAGTTGATCCGGACGAGCTCGGATGGCTTGGAGACTTGTTCGCGCAGTTCTTCGACAGCTAGTCCTATCTCGCTGAACGCCAGCGTTAGGCGCTCCGCTAGCCTTCGGCCTGGTTCCGTCAGCGAAACATGTCTGGTGGATCTGTGGAAAAGCTTCACCTTCAGGCGCCGTTCCAGGCCCGCGACCGCATGACTCAAGGCCGAAGGCGTCTGGCCGAGCATTCTTGACGCAGCCCGAAATCCTCCATGCTCGGCAACTGCAAGAAAGGCTGCTAGCTCACCGGGTGGCAGCGAGCCGGCTGTTCGAATTATCTCATCATTGTGTGCAAGCTTAACCATCTAGTTCACGAATGCCATGTGCTTATCTTTGGGGCAAGCCAGAATGTTCGAAGGAGAATGACCATGACTTTGTCCATCCCATTTGGGTTCTCTTCCACCGCCGCCGATGTCTTGGCGAGCGTCGATCTCGCAGGCCGCAACGTCATCGTGACCGGCGGAGCAGCGGGGATTGGACTAGAGACGAGCCGCGCCCTCGCCGCAGCAGGGGCGGCCGTGACTATTGCTGCCCGCCGACCGGACGAAGCCGAAAAGGCTGTCGCGGAGCTGAAGCGGGCAATGCCCGAATCCCGCCTGCGTGTTCGCCGGCTCGACCTCTCCGATCTTTCTTCCGTCCAGGATTTTGCAGAGAGCTGGAGCGACCCTCTTCACGTCCTCGTCAACAATGCGGGCGTTATGGCCATTCCGGAATTGCAGCGGACTGCAGAAGGCCGGGAGATGCAGTTCGCCACGAACTATCTGGGGCATTTCGCGCTGACCCTCGGCCTGCGGCCGCATCTGGCGGAGGCGAATGGCGCACGTGTTGTTTCTGTCGCCTCGGCCGGCACCCTCTTCGCGCCCGTGTTCTGGGACGATCCGGACTTCCGCTTCATTCCATACGATCCGCTGATTGCTTATGGACAGTCGAAGACAGCCTGCATCCTGATGTCCGTCGGGATCACCAAGAACTGGGCCAGCGACGGCATCACGTCTAACGCGCTCAATCCCGGGGCGATTGCAACGGGACTGCAAAAGCACACCGGCGGTCTTCGGACGCCTGAGCATCTGCGCAAGACGATAGAGCAGGGGGCGGCCACGTCGGTCTTGCTTGCGGCTTCGCCTCTCGTGAAGGGCATCTCCGGAAAATATTTCGACGACTGTCAGGAGGCCCCTGTGGTCAACGAGCGCGGGCCGGGGCCGTTCAAGGGCGTGGCAGGATACGCCGTTGATGAGGACAACTCCGCCCGTCTCTGGGAGACGGCGAAGCGGATGTTGGGATCGCCTCTGTGAGCGGAACACCCTGACGGCCCAGGCGGACCGGCAGGGTTGTTCGTCGCTCGGTGACCGGACGCTGATCAGGCCTAGGCCGCCACAGGAAGACGGAATGGTGCGCCGAGGCGATTGAAGGCGTTCATCGCGGCTATCGTAATCGTTAGATCGACGAGGTCTTTCGGTTCGAAGGCGGCCGCTGCGGCCGCATAGGCCTCGTCCGACGCATGGGTCTGGCTGACATCAGTGACTTCTTCAGCCCAGGCTAGTGCTGCTCGTTCCTGCTCGCTGAACAGGTGAGGCACCTCGTCCCAGACCGGAACAAGCGTGATCTTATCGACGGACATCGTCTTGCGCAGATCGCGACTATGCATGTCGATGCAATGGGCGCAGCCGTTGATCTGCGACACCCGCAGGAAGACGAGATGAATAAGCTCTTCAGGCAGGTTCGTTTTCTTGGTGACGTAGTGATGGACGCCGAAGAGCGCCTTGGCACCCTCGGGGGCGACTTCGGACCAGTTCATGCGGGACATATTGTTTTCCTTTCTCGTGGGCACGGCTCTCCGTTCGCCGGAGAAACCTTCTTTGCTTGTGCAGTAGGGGAGGGGGTAGGTCTGGTAGGTAGCGCTACGGCTTGCGCGGCGTCCTCAGGGCGGTGTCATCGGTGTCGACGACGAAGACGGCGAGCAGCTTCGGCAGCTCGGTCTTGCTGGCGTTGGTGCTGACGTCGTGGCGGTCGCCCAGCAGCTCGGTGAAGTTTTGACCGGCGATAAAGGTCTTCGTCTCGCCGCCGTTCACGGCGCTTAGGATGGCGCCTTCGAGAACCGTCGCATAGATCAAGGCGGATTTTGCATGGGTGTGAGCTGAACTGTAGCCGCCAGGGCCGTACTCGACGAGCACGCCCTTGACGCTCTTGCCTGGAACGTCTGGGAGGGGATGCTCGTAAACCAGCGTCACCTTCGCGTCCTTCGAGTCATGTGCAAGTCCAGGCTTGGCGACGTCATGAGCGGAAGCCGTGGTCAGAGAGACCGCAAGTGCCGTAGCGGCATAGAGGATAGTCTTCATCATTCTTCCTTCCTATGTTCTAATCCATTCGGCGATCGTGGTCGCGCCCTTGATGTAGTCTCCGCTGGGAACCAGTGAGCCGGCGACAACGGGAGCACCGAAGTAGTCGACGGAGGCGTCGGCGTTGACCGGACGAGCGTCACCTTTGGCAGCGAGATAGGTCCGGATGAAGGACGCGAACGGTCCCCGTTCAGACCCGGCAAGGTTGACGGTTCCGTTCTTCGGCTCGCCGAGCGCGGCTTCCACCAAAGCAGCGGCGACGTCGTCGGCCGCGATCGGCTGGAAGTCGATATCCGGCACCTTCACCGCGCCGTCGGCCGCATAGGCGCCGGCCAGGGTCTCGATGAACTCATGGAACTGCGTCGCGCGGACGATAGTGTACCCTTGGCCCGACGCCGCGACGGTCTCTTCCTGCGCCAGCTTGCCGGCCATGTAGGGATTGGCAGCGAGCTGGTCGGCGTTGACGATCGAGAGGACGACGTGATGGCGCACGCCTGCGGCCTGTTCGGCGCTCGTCAAGTTGCGGCTCGACGTGCCGAAGAAGTCAGTGATGACGGCCTTGTCGAAGGACGTCATATTCGACACGTCGATGACGGCGTCGGCGCCCGCAAGCGCCTCGGCCAGTCCTTCGCCCGTGTAGGCGTTGATGCCGTTGCGGGAGCTTGCGGCGACGGCTTTGTGGCCAGCCTCCTGCAGCAGTTTCAGTGCCTTCGAGCCAATCAGGCCCGTGCCGCCGATGACGACGACCTTCTTCATATTGGTCATGGTGCTTTCTCCTATGACGAGGCCCGATTGCCCGTCTTGCGTTCATGGCGTTCGAGGAAGGCGCATCCGCGGGCCGCGATACCGCCGTCGTCGTCTGCACCGAGGTCCGCCAGAAGCTCCGCGACGGACACCTTGGCGAGTTCTGCGCGATAGGCCCTCTCGGCCTTCAGCATCGCAGCGTTGATCTGGCAGGGCTTGGTGAAGTAGCGCTTCGGAAGAGGGTTCGGCCCACGTTGGCGGATCTCGGCGCAGCGGAAGGCCGGGGCTGGTCCCTCGACCGCCAGGACGATGTCTAGGAGACTAATCTCCTTAGGCGTCTTGGCCAGCCGATATCCACCCTTCGGACCCGGCGTCGTTGCGACGATCCCGGCGCCAGACAGCGCCTGCAGATGCTTCAGCAGGTAGCTCGTCGATACGCCGTGGAGTTCAGCCAGCGCCGCCGCCGACAGCACGCCATCTTCCGATAGCCCCGCCAGAAATGCCGTGCAGTGGATGGCCTGTTCGACGCCGTCGCTTAGTTTCATGGTGTATCTCCTAATCGTGGACATAAAATATCTATGATTAGCGCCGGTGTCAATTCCCGATCACGCAGTCTGCGTGAGATTCAGAATATGCTATTGGGAAGCGGAGTTGCTACGCCGGGAGGTTCAATCAGGAAGTGATCTTCGTATGAGTGGGAACAACAAGAAAGGACATGGCTCCGAGGTGGACAGTCTTCAGGACGCGCACCTACGGAGAAATTGTGCGTTTAAGCCGTTATCGCGTCTAGGTTTCACAAACAAAATAGCGGTAGCAACCGGCAAAGCGGTCCTACTACTACATGTCGGTTAGTTTGCTGACTTATATTGGCTCATCCAAGGTATGAAATCAGACGTTGTCCACGCCTTGTTATAGCGTGACAGGCGGGGCAATCATGTTATTAGAGTCTAAGTGCTCCCTCCCAATTTCTCCTAATGCAAGCGTGGCTATCCCGTCCGTTTTCCCTTCTGAAAGACACCGCTATGAGTAGCAAGCAATCGACCGTGAAAGCGGCAGCATGGATGATGCTATCGCTGTTGCTGTTGCTGTTGATGTCAGTCTCCGGTCGCGTTGTTACTCACGAACTCAACGTTTTCCAGGCGATGGAAATGCGTTCTGTCATCGCCTTCTTCATGCTGTTACCGCTGGTCTATCGGGAGGGTGGGCTCAGGGAGATGCGGACCAGCATTCCCCTCAGACACATCGGTCGCAATGTCGCGCACTACTTGGGGCAATACGCCTGGCTTTTGGGACTGACTTTAATACCCTTGGCGCAAGTGATCTCGATCGAATTCACTGCGCCGATCTGGGCCGCTTTTCTGGCCGCCATATTTCTTAAGGAACCACTGACATGGCGGAAGGGCATCGTCATTCTGTTTGGACTGGCGGGGGTCGCTGTGATTGTCCGTCCGGGTGGGGCTCCGCTCAATCCAGGTCATATCATAACGCTTGGAGCCGCTGTAGCTTTCGCTATATCCTTCGTTAGCACCAAAGCGCTCACGCGGTCTGACGGGGCCACAAAGATCCTGTTTTGGATGCTTGTTATCCAGTCAATCATCGGCGTCGTTCCAGCGCTCAGTGTCTGGACATGGCCGTCTTCTTCGACATGGCCATGGATCTTCCTGTTGGCATTCACGGGATCGTTCGCTCACTTTTGCATGGCCAAAGCTCTTGCTCATGCAGACGCGACAGTAGTGATGCCGATGGATTATCTCCGGGTGCCCGCATCGGCATTGATCGGATATCTCCTGTATGCGGAAGCAATTGATGTCTTCACTGCAACTGGCGCGGGTCTGATCCTGTTGGGCAACTTATTCAATCTTCAACGACCACGCAGACTGGAGAGTTGAGATTCGTGCTTCGCAGGGATTTTTCTGTTTCACGCCGTCTGATGTCCGACGATAGCGGGGCATTTGTTCCCGTAAATCGGTGGGATACGTTGTCCGGATTATCTGCACCCAGCAGCACCGTATCGTGCGCCAGTCGCGGCTGAGGATTTCAAGGACAAAACTCCAAAATAACTGCTACCAGACCAGCCACATTGGCTGCTTTGCGCCGAAAGAGGTCCGGTTCGAAAAAGCGCCGGCTCGAATGAACTCACACTATCCTCTCTCAAATCCAGCTGCCAAGGCAGTGGTTGGTGCCAAGCGGACAGCTTGGGTGCGGGACACGTTTTCTAGTATCTGTCGTTTCAATAACTCTGCTTTATAGGATATCGAACGAAGGCACACTTTGGAGCAGGCAATGAATGCCGACACGATCGAGGAGCAACTTGACCAGAACCTCGTCGCCATTTGGAAGACCTTACATCAGGCGCAAGATGGTTCAGCTCGCTTCATTGAGGGACTGATATCCGAGATACGTGACGAAGCTTTTGCCCCTGAGCAGCGCATCGCATCTGTCGGTCAGGCTTGGTGGCCGTTTGTAACAGGTGGACGGGGTATTTTCGATTTCTATATATGGAGTGGAAACCCGAGAAGAGACAGGGAGGCGAACGCGAACCTCCGGGAGCACGTCGAACGAGTTTGCCAACTGTTGAAGCAATATGACAGCAGGCAGTAACGTCCGCTCTCGGACGAGGGACAGTGCCGAATCCTAGCTCGGAATAGCCGGATCGATCGTCATCAAGCCGCGCAGTCATGTTCGCCTTTCGCGAAATGAGCGACGCTATCGGCCAATAGCAGACTTTGCGATGCGGCCACGTCGTGACAGACTATCTGAGTACTTATTACAATGAGGCGAGACAGTATGAACTCGTTTGAACAAGAGTGGGTCGAGTTTCATGGCGAGGTGCCTCCGCTAGGATTCGAGCTGCGAGAGATGTCAGGGAAACCCTGGGTTCGCTTTCATGCTTTGCCAAATAGTGATCGGTATCCGTCAAATCGTTTTGAGCGCAACGAAGTTCGAAAACGGGCAATCATCTTGGGCAATGAATTTCTGGGCGAAGGCGAACCATGTTGGCTCGTGCAATGCCGAATTGAAGAGTATGAAAAACCGTATTGGAAGCCGCTCACGGCTCAACTCGACCCTCAACTTCGGTATCTCGACACGGAAGATGACTTTCATTGGGTGGCATCTGCGCTCCCGGTAGTATGGAATGCCAAAAAGTTCAACGATCTACTGGTCGACATTTCCAAAGATCGAACGGGACCAACGCTGTGGTTCAGCCGCAAGACTGGCAAAGTTTTCGCTCCGTACGACGGTGGCTTTGACCTCTTTCCAACAACCGAGGCTGAAGTTGTCGAACTAAAGCAACTACACGGTGGATGGCTCTCGCCTGAACCATCGGGTTTGTAGCTACGCAAAAACAGAATGACCGCTTGTGGCGCGAAGCGGAAGGCGCCTTCCGGCCATTGCGAACGTTGTCGTTGCGTGCGACTGTTATTTTAGCGGAACTGTAGGAATAAGCTCAGTCCAACCAGGCTAAGAATAAGGACCCCTCCCAACAACAACACCCAATCCTTGCGATTCCGGCGCTCTATAGACCGCCATATCACGTCGATTATAACGTCGATCGGGTTCAATGGATTTGACCTCAGAGGATTGGCTTGCTTTCGAAAGGCTAGACGGAACCTGCAGGTTGTGCAACGGCAGCAAAGTCCCGAATTGTCGAGGATCGCGGACACCATGCCTATAGGACATGACTTCCGAAGCCTGCCCGACAGTTAGCAGGTTAATCGTGTGACCGTAGCCATCATCGACCCTTGCTGATCTGGATCAGCGCGGACGATCCTGTCTGCGAGAAAGCGTACTCTACCCCTTCCTTATTCCAGAAGGCTGTTGTGCTTTCGATCTCCTCCATCTTCTCGAAATCGTTCGGCGAACCGAGTCGGGCTATCAGCGCGTCAACAAGGCCAGCAGGGTGCTTCGTGGAGTATGTGCACGCCTGACGACCATTGGGCCCGACGGCGATCCAGAACTACAGCGAATCCGTGCTGTCGGACTGCTCGCGCTTCCAGCCAACCACCTCGACCGATCCCCCATTGTATCGCTGGAACGCCGAACGCCATTCTGACGTATCCGCCTCGGACATGCGCTGCCATCCGAGCTCGCCGCCCTTGGCGGATACGTCCTGGATGTCGGAAGCCATACAATGCTGATGAGACGGTCGACCGTCATTTCCACGGAAGCGGCAGCAGATGATCCGGCATAGATCGACACCACCGTGGCGATAATAATGGCGATCGCGCGCACTAAAACCTCCTGAATTACTGCGTCAAACGCACCTCTTGCCACGCAGCCGCAAACCGCGCGGCAAGACGACTTTTGCCAGCCCCGCTTGGGTCGATTAATATCGATGACTTCCGTACGCTCCTTCGCAGATTACGCAGTGCAGCGATGAGACGCAATGACCGCTCCTGTCGGATAATGTTGAAAACTCCCGAGGAATGCTCGCAGAGCGATGCTGGCGAGACCATCCTGAAATGAAATTCCCTTGCGTACAAACAGAAGGAAATTGGTTTGCGGCATTCGTCTCGTTGGCCGCCGGATGCGCAATTCCATTTCAGTGAAAAAATACCCGACGTGAGTGTGGAGAGTTTTTCAACAGTATCGGCGCGAAGCCGTCATGAAGGTAGCAAAGGGCATCGCAGATCGGTATCCTCGGCTTTTAGCTTGAAGAAGGGACTAGCGGAATGAACGAACGCCTTTCGTCTGCCATGGATTACTTGAGACAGAAGCCGGGCTTTCAGGAATATCCACAATTCAGATGGTCGACTAATGATGTCAAGGAAGTGGAAGATGCCACAGGCTTGCGCATCCCTGCCGATCTTAAAGAAATGTTTCTGGAGTCGGGTGGCATTAGCCTGGAAAATCAGGAACTTTATTTTAAAGGCAGATTTCCCGATGGCACCGACATGGTTGGAGAAATCCAGATCATGATAAATGACGCCGAACAGGTTGTCGACTTTCATCGTACGCTTGTTGTCAGTGAAGAAACTCCTGGCAGACTCGATCCAAGATATATTGTTTTTGGCACGGCAGATGGTGGAAATAGCTTCCTAATGGTCGATGGAACGACTGATGACGGAGCCGTTTATTTTTGGCCGCTTGCCTTCGATCCGATCGGAGAAGGCGACAACGACCAAGGCGTTGCCAAAGTGTCGAGGTCCCTTCCGGACTTTATCGCGGGTCTCCGGACAATCGACGAGATCTGACGGTGGCGGTCTCTCTCACGCTGCCCCCATTTAAAGGGTCGGTTCAGGATGAGTGCGAAATGACACTCAAACGAGCGAAGTCCCCTATCGGTCCAAAGCGGTCATTGCCTAATGCCAGCGTTTGAATGCAGGAAGTCTGAAACGCGAGCTTGCGTATCAATCTCCGAACTTGGGGGCCAATTCGTCCATGATCCTGTCGATATTTGCCGGGGTGACATTCCAGCGTGCCGGGGTTTCGTACTCAAAATCGGCGTTTACCTTCGAATTCACCCTGTCGAACTGGAAAAGTAACTTGATGAAGCCTTTATCGCCCTTCTGGAGTAGCCACTCGCGATAGGCCAAGACTGGCGCTTCGACGTCGTCTATGTCTGGTGCCACTGCGTTGGGTTTGCCGAATGTATCATAGGCATAACCATACGTGCCGGTGAGATAACCATCGTCGTCTACTTCAAAGACGATTGAGGCCTGCGTCCAGTCTAGCTGCTGCATTTCTTTGGAGTTAAATATAGCCTTGGCGATTGCGCCCATATATTCCATGTTCTCAGACATAATTGCTCCATCTCACGAAAATGCATTATGGCAAATTTTGACCTGCAAAGTTCAGAAGGTGATCTTTTTCGTTTATTTGGTTTCACTGGTTGTTGGATCAGGACCGTGTCTTGGACATCGAAAGCGTCCGGCCTAACAGTGCCGGGCGGACCGACTACCTTTTTGCATCAATGTTGGACATGTAGCCTTGGACCTCTAGTACGCATACGTCCTACGGCTCATCTGCAGGCCAAACCGAGCCTCATAGTTGTGGATGAAGTTCCTTGGTGATTTCGTTCACGTTTGAAGGCGTTACGCTCCAGCGTGCGGGATTTTCATACTCGAAATCGACATTGAACTTATTGCTCGCTCGATTGAACTGAACGAGCATCTTGATAACCGCTTTGTCATTCTCCTGCTTCAGCCAATCCCTGTATGAGCCTGCTTCCGCGTTGACCAAACGTGGCCGAACCGAAAATGCTTCCCACTCTCCCTCAACATCGTAGGAATAGCCGTAGGTTTCGCTCACCCTGTCGTCTTGGAAAACAATTACCAGCGAAAACGTCTGCCAGTTCTGCTGTTCGATTTGGTCAGAATTGATGATCGCACCGACTAGGTCTTCAACCAACTCGGAATTCTCGGACATACGTTACTCCATGATTTTGAGCGGTAAGGCAGGTTCACCTTCCTTTACGTGATCGACTTGCTCCAAGCCGGGATTGCCAGCATGTCGCATTGCCCACAAAACAGCACCACTACCGATACTGAGCGAGAGGTTATGGTAACAGCGAACGTACGAAGCCCGCAATTGGCGGATACTGGTCGACGGAATCGAGCGCCTGCAGCATCGCTTTGCATGAGGCTCGATATCCATCGATATAGCCAGCAACCGCTTGCTTCCCCTCGTTCGTGATCGTCAAAGCGACTGACCTGCGGTTTGCCTCAGGCCGCTGCCGTTCAATCATGCCCCGACGGACCAGCCGGTCGGCCGAAGACGACATTGTCGTCAGAGCGACCTGAAGGTGCCGGGCAACATCCCCCAGGTTACACGCGGGATGCTCCTCGATAAAAAGAAGCGCCTGAATGTCGAGGGGGTTGAGCGAGTTGTTCATAACGGCCGCTGCCTCCGCGACCTTGAAACGACGGGAAAAGCGCTCAAATGCGGTAGCGAGTTTTTCGATTTGTTCGGGCGTAGGGTCTGTCATTTCTGGTATTAAGCATTTCTGCTCGGACGACGTGAGGCATAAGATAATCGGCTATCCGTCCTTGTTTACCGTTGCGTGTCTCCATTTCTAGGCGTTTGACCAGGTCAACGACATTGTAGAAGCGCCCACGCGTGCCGTTACGAATGAGCGCACGCGCAATTGCAATGGCGAGATGGATCTTACCTGTTCCAGTGCCGCCGACAAGGACGACACTGCGCTGGTCGGCGACTAAGGTGCCGGTGGGCCAGCTCCCGCACCAGGGATTCATTGATGGGCGTATCTGCAAAATCAAAGTCATCGATGTCTTTCGCCAGCGGCAGCTTGGCGATGGTGAGCTGGTAACGAATGGAGCTTGCCTGCTTCTCGGCGATTTCCGACTGCAGGAGGTCACCGACAATGCGCGGTGGTTCGTACTGCCGCTTGATACCGTTGCCCATGACCTCGTCGTAGGCACTACGCATTCCATAGAGCTTTAATGTGCTCATCAGTTCGAGAACCTGTGTGCGTTCCATCAACTTGCCCTCCTGAGCCTGTCGTATGCTGATCGGATCGTCATAAAACAGGATGGAGTGACGGTTGCTGAACACCGGCGCAGCTTTGGTCGTGGCGACACTGTCTACGACCCCTGGCACTATGTTCCTGCCCTCGCTCGCAAACCTGGTGCCTTGTGCAATGGCGCTCCCTTCCGCGAATGGGTCTTGCCAACCGCGATGGAAAAGGTCCGCAAGCGATTGAAGAGCGCGGACGACGGTGATCGACAGATGGTCACCATACTCGGATGCGTTCCTGCCGATGGTCTTACCACCGTCGAAGCTGCCTGCCAGGAAGCGCTTGATCACGACGTCTGCTCGGCCTCGGTGATCATCAACATTCTGGCGCGAAGCCGCGATCCGGCTCCGTCGGCAACACTTCAAATCCCGGATGCGCTTCGGCTTGCCCATGAGCCGGTCGCCGACTGCGCCCGTTAGGCGTGAACCTCGACCGGGTGGCCGACGGCTGTCGACAGGACCGAATATTTGTTGTTGTCGAAGCGGACGGTACAGGTCTTCGACACCGAGGCTGGGACGCTGTGGAACCCGTCAAATGGACCAACGTAGCGCACAAGGCTGCCACGCTCGGCCTCGAACATTTGCCAGATCGACTGCGTCGTCTGTTCGGGGTGATTATGAGCCTTGGCATAGGCAACGCATTTATCGAGGAGCCAAGCATTCAATTCCTCCAGGCTTTTGACCCTGAGACGCGGCGTGAAGAAGCGCTCGCGCACAAGGCCGACTTGGTTCTCGACCTGACCCTTCTCCCATCCCGATGCAGGTGTGCAGGCGACCGGTTGAACGAGATAGTGGCTGCACATCTGCAGGAAGCGGCGATTGTACAGCCGCTCCTTGCCGATAAAGACCGCCTCGACCGCCGTTTTCATATTGTCGTAGATGCCGCGCGTGCAGGTGCCACGGAAGAAGTCGAAGGCCTTGTCGTAGGCGTAGAAGACCATCTCCTGGCTCTCACGCATATAGGCTCGGGCAAACATCATGTGGCTGTGGCAGAGGCGGACATGAGCGACTTTCACCGTGGTCGTCACACCGTTATCAGAACGATCTCATGGTTCCAGTCGAACTGATAGGCCTCGCCAGGTGCATAGTGGAGCGGCACATAGGCTTCGGCCGTCACGGCACCTCGATCCTTCGACCATCCTTTCGCGTAGCGTCGGATAGCATCGTAGCTGCCGTCATAACCCAGCGCCGGAAGCTCTTCGTAAATCCGGATCAGCGTCAGGCGTTCAAGAGAGGGCTTGCCTTCATTCAAAGCGAGGAAACGCTCGATCTCGGCCTTCCACCGACCCGTCTTCGGTAACGGTTGTCGCTCTCTTTCGTAAGAAAAGTCCGTCTCATCGGTCCGTAATATCTTGCGAACCGTATTACGGGAGACATGCAGTTCCCGGACTATCCTCTTCACCGACCAGCCTTGAACATGAAAGGCTCGACGAACACGTGCAATCGTATCCACTCGCTTCAACTCCCCCTCCATTCGCCTTCAAGAGACGAACGGACAGATGAAACAGGAGGAGGGTCAAAATTTGAAGCCGATCACCCCGCCAGAGGGGTCAATATTCCATGCCGAAACACAACGAAGGAGAGTGTTTCCGTATCCCCCATCAGCTCGGTCGAGCCGGTGAGGCCGCCCGGAATGAAGAAGACATCCGCTTTGCGCGGGCAGTCCTAAAAGATCGTCATAGCGGCGACGGGAATCCCGACATCCGTTGAAACCGGCGTCTGGCCTTTCCAGACGAGATGCACCTTGCCCTTGGTCATGTTGAACACAGTCATCGGACCAATAAGATCCAAAAGGATCATTTTCGGATGGATCAGCATCACGAAAACCGGTCCGTCGGCAAGGGACTGCGCGTCTTCAGCGGCGGCAGCATTGGTAAGAAAAGGCCAGCTCCGGTAGCGGCCATCAGAAGATTGAACTCTCGGCAGTTCATGCTTGTTTCCTTGAAAAATCAAATGTTCTTGGGGGACAAGGTACGCCCGCGGCGGACCCACCATGCTCAGAGAAGCTTGTTCTGGGTCAGTTGCATGGGCTTATCCCCACAGTGCCGCTAGCGACACATTTCAAACACTATCTGCGCTGTGAATTTAGCGCCATGCGGCATTTGGATACTGTGGCAGGGATTGTCAAAAGCTTAGCGTGCACGAACCGCGTTTCGATGGTTCGAATTCTTTCAAGAGCAGGCTATTACGTCTCTTGCTCAAATTGATTACGCGTCTGGCCAAAAATCTTCCGCTGGCCGTCGGCGGTGGCGAAAGTTGGCTTCTTTGCCTAGCCGGTCGAAGAGCCGCGCCGCCGTCAACCCAATCAGCAGAAGGACGGGGGCGGCCAGCTGCGCTAACCAAATCATCGGCTCTGGCCATTGCAGACACGCAGCAAATATGGCTCCCACCACGGAGGCTGCAAGGGTCAGCAGGAGACTGATCACGGCACCCGAAGCCACCGCTACGATCAAAGCGAAAGTCACAACTATAAGATAGACAACACTGAACATAGGTCTTTCTCGGACTGACGGATAACCGTCCAGCGCGGCTTCCGTAGCTGCTGCGAGCAGCGGACACTCTAAAGAATATGTGATCCGCGTTAACAGCCTGATACTGTAAGCCCCGGCAGTCCTACGTCACATGCCAAGGATTGAGAATACCATCGATGGGGTTCCTCATTTAACTTGTCATCACTTTGGTAGAAGCAATGCCGCAGCAAGAAGCTGGTCGCAATCTCGCAGGCCTTCATTGTAGAGCCTGGCCACTGATACCGTTAGCCTCCCAATCGCGGACGGCTCTCGAACGAGACCTTGCGCACGGGCGACCTCCTTGACGATACTGGCACACAGACGTGCATCTTCTCTTGAGATGAGCTCAGGCATTTCCTACCTCTCAAATTGCCCCCCAGACCGGGGCGGGACTGTAAACTATTTAGAAGTTCAGGTTGGCACAGGCCGACAATGCAGGAATTGCTGACCTGTCGATCGGATATCAGGTCGTCGCACAAATGATCAATCCCTTGGAGCCGGACCTCGGGTCGATTCAGTTCAAGCCGGTTGCTATTCCAGTGGATCGGTTCGGATTTGGCAGATCATAGCGCAAGGCGCCTGTACTCATCTTCCCGTTGGACGCTATCCGCATGGGATTAATGATGTTTCGAGCCGCATTGAGCCTCAACTACAAAGGTGGACAGCACCTCGATTACGATGCTCATAGCGCGCTAGGGAACCTGGTAATTTGGAGCGAAGGAAAAGAGGATCGTTAACTCTGTCCATTCCCTCAGGCTTAACCCAGATGCTGTAGGGTTTGTCCAACGAAAAGGCAGATGGCGCATGATTAGGCAGTCACAATGGTTCGCGAAATGGGGCCTTCCGGCAAGCGTGTCCGCTTTGGTTGGAGCGATGTTACTCGGCACCCTTTACTGGTCTGCCGCCGAAATTGACGAGGTCGCCGTGGAACGGCAGAAGGGTTTGGCCACCCTCATCGTTTCAAAAATCCGATCTTCGGTCGCTCACGATCAAGAGAGTGCCACCGTGTGGGACGACGCCGTCATCAGAACTAAGGACCGTGATCAGGATTGGCTTAACGTGAACCTTGGGCAGTGGATGGACACCTACTTCAGCCATGATGCCGCCGTCGTGCTTTCTGCCAATGGGCTGCCCATCTACCAATATATTTCAAAATCAGCCAGCGAGGTGTCACAGGAAGACCTTCGCTTGGCTTACAGTCCGATGGCGAAACGGCTGCGTGAAAGGATGGCTGCAGGAGACCATGAGGGTGTTTCGGACACGGTACTGTCAATCGGCGAGAGTGATCTGACCTATGTAGGGGAACGACCTGCTGTGGTCA
>NZ_JARVRE010000020.1:0-56457 GCF_030209855.1 Agrobacterium sp. lyk4-40-TYG-31 | reverse complement strand
GGGAGTGTGACATTCCAACTTTGCAGAAACAGGACACTTTAACTTTGCGGCTACACATAAAGATCGCATAACATATATTATGGAACTTTTTGATGTGATGCGTTTGCCGGAACTTGAGGTTCATCACAACGCTCGACATCGTTGCCACTCTTTGCAAGATTGCTCTCGCGGCACAGGCTCATGAGCGATAGTGATATGAAAATCATCATTCTACCAGGACTGGATGGGACTGGGCTTCTTCTTACGGAGCTAGAGAGTATTCTTGCCAAAGAGAACGCGGTTTCGGTTATCCAGTATCCTGTAGACCGCTATCTATATGACGATCTTCTAAGTTGGGTGAAAGACAAACTTCCGAGTGATGATTTCATTGTGGTGGCGGAATCCTTTGCTGGTCCACTTGCAATTATGTTGGCGTCGCAAAAGCCCGTGGGTTTGAGAGGCATCGTCTTCGTTGCGACATTTGCGCGATCGCCTCTGCGTTTGCCTTTGTTTCTGCCCCACTTGGTAAGAATCATACCGTTCAAATCACCATTCCTGGCTTGGTTGATACAGCCACTCCTAATGGGTCGATGGTCGAGCAAGATGTTCACGGAAAGGTTTCAGAACGCTGTGAATCTCGTACCCGCAAGAACCTTTGCCGGTCGGTTGAGAGAAGTTCTGAAGGTCGACATGCGTAACCAACTGAAAGAATTGTCTCTGCCATTTATCTATCTTCTAGCCACGCAGGATCGGTTGGTGCCCGCAAGAATGTCGCAAGATTTTGAACTGGTCTCCGAGACGATTTCAACAATTGATGGACCGCACTTTCTTCTTCAGTCTAGAGCGCCAGACGCAGCTCGGTTTATCCTGAAATTTGCAGGTCTTTTGCGTGGAACACGATAGCGCCAAGGAATAAGCCGAGTGTCTCAAACCATCTAGCTTTGTAGATTTTAAATTCAATACAGTATTTTATATCAATTACTTAGAGATAAACCTTCCTTCAAACTTATATCTCCCCGGACGCCTCGCGGCGTCTGATGTCGAGTTCTTCGCTGTATCGCCGTAGCGTGTGACTTTCGGTTAGCAGACCGATGGGTCTGTTCTCTATCTTGTCGTTGACGACGGCCAGCACTTCGCTTTCGGTGGTGTCGAACAAGGCCGCGGCCTGGCGGGCGTTCATGGTGGGAAGAAGTACGTCTGTCTTGTAGCGCAGATAGGTTTCGAGGCTGATCGTTTTGGAATCCCGCTCCATGGGATCGGCGTAGATTTCCGGCACGAGGATGATGCCGGCGTAGCGTCCGTCGTCGTGGGTCATGATGACGCGCTGGGTCGAGCCGAGAGGAAACTTTTCCTTGAAAGCTGGCAGGCCGATGCTGACGGTTTCTTTTCTGATATCGGCGCGCATCATCTTTCCAACGGTCAGGTCACGAATCCAGCCGATGTCGTGGGCGCTGCGTATGCTTTCGCCACGCAGGTGGAAGCGCCATGTGGCGAAGGAATATCCGAAGGTCGTGCGCACCACCAGCGAAGTCGTCATGACTGCTGCCAGCACCAGAACGGTGATCTGGAAGTCGCCCGTCAGTTCCAGCGCCAGGAACGTCATGGTCAAGGGTCCGCCGATGATTGCGGCTGCGAAGGCACTCATGCCGATGACGGCGTAGACGATGGGCTGGGTATCGCCGTAACCGATATAGGGCGCAAAAATCGCAAAAATTTTGCCCAGCAGCGAGCCCATGAACAACGATGCGAAAAACAGGCCGCCGCGAAAGTTCGAGCCAATCGAAATGGCACTGGCAGCGGCTTTCAGAACAAACAATCCGCTCAATGCCCAGACCGTCATGGCCGCATCGAGGTTTAGATGCAGCGCGCCGTGGCCACTGGACAAAACCTGCGGCGAAATCAATGCCAGTGCGCCAACAGCAATGCCGCCTAACGCTGGCCTAAGCCAGATCGGGATGCGGCTTTTCCGGGCTGTTTCCTCGATGAAAGATACGGTCTGCATGAGAATGATGCCGATGCCTGCGCAGACCGCTCCCAGAAATATCGCGGGAATATAATCTGGTGGCGTCACGGCGCTGTGGCCTACGATATCGATGCTGAGGCCATGCTGGGACAACAGGCCAGCTACGATGGTCGCGACCAGCGCTGAAACGATCAAGGGCGCGAGCGTGACGATGGTGTAGGTGCCGATGATGAGTTCTATGGCATAGAACGCGCCTGTCAGCGGCGCATTGAAGGCCGCAGCGATGGCACCTGCTGCGCCGCAGCCGACCAGGATACGCATGTCGCCTCGCCTCAGCTTGAGATTGACGCCGAGCTTCGATGCGACGCCACTGGCGACCTGTGTGTAACCGGCCTCAAGCCCCACGGATGCGCCAAATCCGTTGGAAACGATGTTCTGCAAGCAGACGATGACGCTATCGGTTAAAGACAGTCGACCGCCGTGCAAGGCGTTTGCCTCGATGGGGTCGATCATCGGTTTCTTGCGGGTTTTCGAGATAATGAAAATGATGGTGCCGAGAATGATACCGCCGGCCAGCGGCCCGAGAAGCACGATCCAGCCGGACAGGTCGCTGCTGCTCAATCGCTCTACGCCAAAGACGAGCGTGTGGAGAAAGGTCGTGATTGCGCCGATGAGGACGACGAAAAGACCCGCCGCCGCGCCCACAAACAAAGCCAGTATGACCAACGCGACTTCGCCGCGCCGGAAAACCGCGCGCAGGCGGCTTGAGCGGAGATTATCGAAGAAGCTTGCCATAGTGGGTGCACGGAAAGGCTTGGTCGACATCGTTTTTCCTTGGCAGTCCGAGATCAGGTCAAATCAGGTCGATCTCGAAGCGCATCTGGTCGTAACCCGGCTCTACGTGGTCGGGCGTTTCCCGCATGACTGTGTCATAATCTAGCGGCGTGTGCATGTGGGTTAGTATGGCGCGCTTGGCTCGAAGCTTCGCAATCCAATCCAGCGACTGTTCAAGCGACAGATGGCTGGGATGAAAACGGTACTGCAACGTATCGATCACCAGCACGTCGATATCCATCAGCTTTTCCACGGACTCGGGCGGAAAGTCGCTGACATCGGTGCAATAGGCAACATCGCCGATGCGAAAACCCAGCGAGTGCGTGTCGCCGTGCTGCTGCATGTGTGGCTTGAAACTGATAGTGCCGCCTGCCCCGGCAACCTCGAATTCCGTGTCCATGTCGTGGATGATATGCGGCTCGACGATGGGTGGATAGTTGCTGCCCGGCGGTGTTTCCAGACAATAGGGAAAGCCATCGCGAATGCGCTGCATCGTCGTCGGGTCGGCGTGGATGGGAATCCGTTTGCGGCTGGAAATGAAATATCCGCGCAGGTCATCGATGCCATGGAGGTGGTCGGCATGGGAGTGGGTATAGATCACGGCGTCTAAATGTTCTACCCTGGCGACGATCAGCTGCGCGCGAAGATCCGGCCCGGTGTCGATCACAACGGTCGTGATGCCACCATCGGGAGCAAATTGCTGCACCATGAAGGCCGCACGGGTGCGCATATTCCTGGGATTTGCAGGATCACAGGCGCCCCAGTCACCATTGATACGCGGTACGCCCGGCGACGAGCCGCAACCCAGTATCGTGAAGCGACGCCGATAGCCTGCCAAAACTACACCTTCGTCATCTTGGAAAAGCAGCGGAAAGCGTTTTCCGTGGTGACGTCAGCCATTCGCTCATAGGACACGCCATGCACCTCTGCCAAAACCTCGGCTGTGTTGACGACGTAGGATGGCTCATTGCGTTTACCGCGCCAGCGCTTGGGCGCAAGATACGGCGCATCTGTTTCCACCAGCAGCCGGTCCAGCGGAACGGTCGCGGCGATATCTCTAATGTCCTGCGATTTCGGGAAGGTAAGAATGCCGGAGAAGGAGACGTAACCGCCAAGCTCCACACCGGCATTCGCCAGTTCCTGACCGGCTGAGAAGCAGTGGAGAATGAAAGGAAAAGCACCCTTCGCGCTTTCTTCGCGCAAAATCGCAATCATGTCGTCATCAGCGCTGCGACTGTGGATGACGAGCGGAAGCTTCGTGATGCGCGCAGCTTCGATGTGGCGTCGCAGGCCGGTTTTCTGATCTTCCGGCTTTTGCGTATCGTAGAAATAATCAAGACCCGCCTCGCCTATGGCCACAATCTTCTCATGGCTGTTCGCCAGCCGCACCAGATCGTCGGCCGTGATGTCGAGTTCTTCGTCGGCATTGTTGGGATGCGTGCCAACAGAGCAGAAGACTGAGGGATATTTCTCCGCGATCTTCAGCAGTTCCGGCAGACGCGCGACGCGGGTGGAGATCGTCACCATCTGGCTGACGCCGGATGCATGAGCGCGCGCGATGATATCGTCGCGCTCCGCATCGAAATCAGCAAAATCCAGATGGCAATGGGTATCAATCAGCATCGGCTTCAAGCCTCTGGCGCCACGTAACGCGGGAAGACCGGCCTCGGCGCTTCGAGCGGTGTGCCGGGAACGAGACGACCGCCCTCACCCAAGGCTGCGAAATCACGCTTGTCCGCAGGTGCAGCAACGAGATCGAGCAGCTTTTCGCAGGAGCCTGGCATAAACGGCTGAAGCAGAATGCCGATCTGGCGAACCACCTCCGCAGTCACGTAAAGTACCGTGCCCATGCGCTCTGGGTCAGTCTTTTTCAACGCCCAAGGCTCCTGACCCGCAAAGTAGCGGTCAGTTTCAGACACCACAGCAATGATCGCGGCAAGCGCCTTGTGGATCATCTGCTTGCCCATTTCGTCGCTGCATGTCGCGTGTAGCGCATCAGCGGCGGCCAGCATGGCCTTGTCTTCATCGGTAAACGCGCCGGGTGTCGGAATCTGACCATCGCAATTCTTGACGATCATGGACAATGAGCGGCTGGCAAGGTTGCCAATTCCATTCGCCAGATCGGCATTGATGCGGGTGGCGATTCCGTCTTCGCTGTAGCTTCCGTCCTGTCCGAAGGAGACTTCGCGCAGGAAGAAGTAACGCACCTGATCCAGCCCGAAATGGTTCACCAGATCGACGGGATCGACCACGTTGCCGACAGACTTCGACATTTTCTCGCCCTTGTTGAGCAGGAAGCCGTGGGCGTAAACGCGCTTGGGCAGTGGCAAGCCAGCGCTCATCAGGAAGGCAGGCCAGTACACCGCGTGGAAGCGAATGATGTCCTTGCCGATGATATGCACGTCGGCAGGCCAGTATTTGGCACGTGGACCGTTCTTGTCTTCGATATAGCCGGTCGCGGTGATGTAGTTGGTGAGCGCATCGACCCACACATACATCACATGCTTCGGATCATTGGGAACTTTGATACCCCAATCGAAGGTGGTGCGCGAAACCGAAAGGTCTTTCAGACCGGACTTAACGAAAGAGATGACTTCGTTGCGGCGCTCGGCCGGACCGATGAAATCAGGGTTCTCTTCGTAGAGCTTCAGCAGTTTGTCCTGATATTCGGACAGCTTGAAGAAGTAGCTTTCCTCCTCGACCCATTCGACCGGTGTGCCCTGTGGCCCATATCGAACTCCGTCAGTGCGTACTTCCGTTTCGTCCTCGGCATAGTAGGCCTCGTCACGCACGGAATACCAGCCGGCATAGCTGTCCTTATAGATGTCGCCATTATCGGCCATCAGGTTCCAGATGCTGCGCGAGGTCTCGTGGTGACGTTCTTCCGTGGTGCGGATGAAATCGTCATTGGAGGCGTTGAGCAGCTTGCCCATGGCGCGGAACTGATCTGAGTTGCGCTGCGCCAGTTCTTCCGGCGTAATGCCTTCGGCGCGGGCCGTCTGCTGCATTTTCTGGCCGTGTTCGTCGGTACCCGTCAGAAAGAAGACGTCCTTACCATCCAGACGCTGAAAACGCGCCATGGCATCCGTTGCGATCAGCTCGTAGGCATGGCCGATATGCGGCTTGCCGTTGGGATAGGAAATCGCTGTTGTGATGTAGAAAGGTGTCTTGTCTGTCATGACGCTCGATCGGCTTTACGGTCTGTTTTTGAGATAGACCGCTCTTAGCCTATTGTTCGCGCAAGCGAAAGCAAAAGCCGTACAAAATTGACGGACTGTCAAACAGCGCGCATGTCTTCCAGAATGGAAAGCACCATCTGCTTCTTGTCCAGATTATAGGCCTGCGCGATGGTGATGCGTTCTGAAAGCGACGACGACAGGCGAGCATGACGCTCGGCGGCACTGATATCGCCTGCCATGGCCGCAGCCCTTGCTCTGTCCATCAGTGTTTCGGTTGCATGGTCCATGAAGAAGCCGAGAACGATGTCGCCGTCCTTCTGGGCCAGCACGTCAGCAAGTTTGTGCATCTGTTTTCGCGCCGAAGGACCGCTCGCCGCCATGACGTCGCTGAACACATCCACGATGTCAGAGCCGCCGTAGTTCAGAAGCTTTAGCGCTTGCGAAACGCTGCCCTTGGAGGCGGAAAGAAGCGATGACCGCTTGTCATCGGACATCGTCAGGCCGAGATTTTTCAGCGCTTGCTCCATATCTCGATTGTCCAGCGGTAGGAGACGTAAGGGCATGCAGCGCGAGCGGATGGTGGGCAAAAGTTTGCCAGGTGCATGCGAAAGAACCAGAAACAGCGCCCGTTTCGGTGGTTCTTCGAGAATTTTCAGGATTGCATTCGCGGCATTGCGATTCAGGTCGTCTGCCGGGTCGATGATGACGATACGCCAGTTGCCGGTGCCGGAGGTCTGGGAGAAGAAGTGCCCTGCCCTTCGAACCTCATCCACCGTAATGGCCGACTTTACCTTGCCGGTTTTCTCATCAACCGGTCGTGTCAGGTGCAGCAGATTATGGGAAGCGCCGGACGCAATCTGGCGACTGACCTGTGATTCCGGGTCAGGGTCAGCTAGATTTTCTGGCGCCAGCGCGGGCTCCGGGTAAGACAACACGTGGTGGGCAAAGCGGAACGCAAGCGTCGCCTTGCCAATGCCTTCCGGCCCCTCGATCAGGATGGCATGGTGACCCTTACCCGAGCGATAGGATTGCGCCAGGAACTGCGCTGCCTCGTCATGACCGAATAATTTCGGGTTTTCCTGCGGCGGAATGGCTCCGTCCAGAACGCCGTGAACCTCGCTCATTCCGCAATTTCCGTGACGTTCGCCAGCAGCGGTTCTACCAGTAACAACACGTCTTCGGTTACCTTTTCAGGTGGCTGATCTGCGTTGACGATGCGACACCGCCGCGGCTCGTTCAGGGCGATATCGAGATAGGCCTCGCGCCGCTTCTCGTGCGTTTCCAGCTCTTCCTTCTCGAACCTATCAGGCGTCGCGCCCTCGTCTGCCCGCTTACGCGCCCGTGCAAGACCGGAGGCGGCAGGGATATCGAAAATAAGCGTCAGATCCGGCATCGTGCCGTCGATGGCAATGCGCTGCAGGGTCTCGATGAATTCAGGCTCCAGATTACCCGTCGTACCCTGATAGACCCGGGAGGAATCCAGAAAGCGGTCGCATAAAACGACGGAGCCCTTGTTCAACGCTGGTCTGATGACTTCTTCAACATGGTCGTTGCGCGCGGCGGCAAACAGCATGGCCTCCATGCGCACGCCAAAAGGTTCGGCGGCACCCGAAAGGAGCACATGGCGCACGGCCTCCGCACCCGGAGAACCGCCCGGCTCGCGGGTCACGACGACATCAAGTCCGCGCTTGCGCAGAGTCTCTGCAAGAAGGGTGATCTGCGTGGATTTTCCAGCGCCCTCGCCGCCTTCGAAGCTGATGAACAATCCAGTGTTTTCGGACAATGTAACTTCCTGACTTCCGCAATACGTCGGCCTGTGTGTAACCCATATCAGCGGATTGGGAAACTATCGACACCAAAGCACGTTGCGGAAAACCGCAGCCAAACCGTGCGATGTTGCTACAACCAGAAGAACAACAGCTCTTTCAGTGCGCCGGTCGCATTCTGCGTCAACGTTCCTGTATCTACCGCGGCTTTGGTATAGAGCGGCACCTCACGCAGCAGCTTTTCGCCGGAGAAAATGCGCAGCGTCGCCGCATTGAAATTGGCCTCCAGCGGTGCATTGAGCGGCCATTTATAGACGATGCGACCGGACAGTCTGTCGGGATTGTTGATGGGCACAAGAATGCTCACCTGCTCGTGCACCGCCAGATCGACAGCCGAAACTGAGCCACCGTAGACGCTGATATTGCCAACGGTCTCATCTTTCTGGAACAGGCTGCGCTTTTCGAAAGCTGTCAGTCCCCACTCCACCACACGACGCGCTTCTTCCTGCCGCGTTTTGTCATCCGCCATCCCTGCGAGAGTAAGATAAATCCGGCGTCCATCACGTTCAGCTGAAACGACAGCTGAAAAGCCGTGGCCCTCGGCATAACCCAATCCCAACCCGTCGATTCCGTTACCGATCAGCGAATTCTTGTTGCGCTGGAAAATGCGGTTCCACTCGAAATCCGGCTTGCTGAACAGGCCGTAGCGATCCCCCGACGTGTCGTGAATGTGCTTTGCCAGCAAAACCATATCCTTCGCCGTGGTGCTGCTGACTTGGTCGGGCAAACCAGTCGAGTTTGCAAAGGCGCTGGCTGTCATGCCGAGCGTCTTTGCCCGCTCGGTCATCTGCTTTGCGAAAGCCGGATCGGACCCCGCCATGCCCTCGGCGACGATGAGGCAACCGTCATTTGCGTTTTGCACGATAATGCCGGTCAGAAGATCATTGATCGGAACGGAGGATTTCAGTGCCGCAAACATCGTGGATGTCCGCGACGGTGCACCACCTGTGCGCCAGGCATATTCCGACACGGGATACGCCGTTTCAGGATTGACCTGCCCTTGCTTGAGAGCATCCATCACCACTTCCACGGTCATCAGCTTCGCGAGCGATGCGGGCGCAAACGGCTTGTTTTCATCAATGGCAAGCAGGACAGTGCCGGTCTCGGCATCGACCATATAGGCCTGCTGCGCCTTGACCGTGATGGTTGCTTGGGCCGATGCAGCGCCTGCGCCAGTGTGGATGCAGACCGCAGCAATCAGGAGTGCGCTAAAATGTCGGAGAATAAGTGTGCGCATAACGTCTCAGCCCGCCAGTCTGTGTCTTTCAGCAAGCACAACGACTTGAAGCATTTTCAGGCAATTTGCCTGAAAACACTTTCTGAATCGTTCCGCAGTCGAAGATAGTCGGTTCGAGGCAGGCAGTATAGGCAAGGAATCAGCGTGCCTTGCCCTGCTTGTTTTTCACAAAGCTCAGAATGGACGCTTCGGTCAGTTGCCCGCGATTGACGAGAACCTTGTCGAAGGCGCTCGCGGCCTTTGAAACAGGTGCGGCTTCTTCGGAATAGGCTGAAGCGAAACGGCCTGCTGGCGTCGGCGCACGAAGGAAATTGCCTTCCGGGCGCTCACTGAGGAACGGGCCGATCTCAGGCAGAATCACGAATTGCTCGGAGCCCTGGCTCATCACAGGTGCCGGGCCATTGACCAGTGGCATAGCCTGTAGCGCCTGATTTTTCTTCGTGCCTACCATCGCCATCTGCGCAGAGCCGCCATAGGCAGGGCTGGACGGGATTGGAATATTGGTTGCCGAAGCAGATGCGACCATCACACCGGTCGCAATCTGTCCCTCGGGATTGATGCCCGGACCACGCGAACCCTTCGGCGCATAGGACGCCATCAGATACGGCATGTCATGGCCATCAAGCGGTGCGCGACCGACATATTGGACGCGAACATTGGCCGTGCCGGTGGCCTTCATATCGAGGAGATCGGCGGTCTTGCTGGACACATCGATCAAGCGACCCTCGTGGAACGGTCCGCGGTCGTTGACGCGGACGATGACGGAGGAGCCGTTGTTCAGATTGGTAACGCGGGCATAGCTGGGCAAAGGGAAAGTCGGGTGCGCGGCAGAAAGATGTTCTTTGTCGTAGGCCTCGCCATTCGCCGTCAGACGACCGTGGAATGCGGAGCCGTACCAGGACGCAAGGCCCGACTTGTCGTAATTCTGTTCTTCCTTCGGGAAATAGCGGCGACCTTTGACGGTATAGGCATTACCGACGAGGAAACGCCCGCCGCCCTTGGGAATATTGGCACCATCGGCAACACGCGGGCTGGCCTTCACGCCATACTCGGATTCAGAAAAATATTCCTTGCTCCGCTTAGGCTTGGTTTCGGTCTTCGACGTTGTCGAACAGGATGCTGTCGCCGCGCATAGAACCGCAATGCCGAGCCACTTCGCGCCCACACCGACTTTCGTTACCGTAGATTTCAAATCCATGCCCCGTGCTGCTTTGAGCCGTCTTTACGACAACCCCTCTCATGCCTCGATGATCATGCCCCTGACATCGAAGCACCTAACAGCCGCTTAATCTTGCCCGCAACATGGCGAAATTGCGAACGGACAGTGCGATTTAGATAAAATTGTAACCAACGTGGTTACCGTTTTGTTAATCCGACCGCCCGTTATACGACGGTGAAAAGCCCTCAACGACGGATTGACGCAGTAGCGCAAACCGTTATAAAGCCACGCATAACACGGATGGGTGTCCGAGTGGTTTAAGGAACCGGTCTTGAAAACCGGCGTGCGTGAGAGCGTACCGTGGGTTCGAATCCCACCCCATCTGCCATGTATGTTTCGCATACGTTCCCATATGTTCCGTTTTTGTCTTGCACGTCGCACCTTTTTAGGTTTCAGTGTTCCCATTCGTTCCCACCCTTTATCATACAATCCCATGAAAAAGCGGGTACAAGAGCGGGTACTTTCGAATTGAAAAGCGGGTACAGCGAGAGCAAGCGTGCTGACAGACACAGCGATCAAAAAAGCCAAAGCCAAAGACAAACCCTACAAGCTTGCAGACACGAATGGTCTTCACCTCTTTGTTGCCACATCAGGGTCAAAGAGCTGGCGGTACCGCTACTATTTCGCTGACAAGGAAAAGCTGCTCGTGTTGGGCTCCTATCCTGACGTTTCTTTGGTCGATGCGCGGCGGTTGCGAGAT
Organism: Agrobacterium sp. lyk4-40-TYG-31; assembly: GCF_030209855.1. NCBI lineage: Bacteria > Pseudomonadati > Pseudomonadota > Alphaproteobacteria > Hyphomicrobiales > Rhizobiaceae > Agrobacterium > Agrobacterium sp. lyk4-40-TYG-31. Next base: position 45,520 of record NZ_JARVRE010000020.1, on the reverse strand, counting down.
GATGCGCGCAAGCTTGTGAAAGACGGTAAAGACCCCTCAGCGCTGAAGAAGCTCGAGAAGGTCATTGGCCGGAAGCAGGCGGGCGAAACCTTCCAGGCGATGGCGCTCGAGTGGCACGAACACACCAAACCCACGTGGACGGACCGGCACGCTGCTGAAGTGTTGGCGACCATGAAACGAGATGTGTTCCCGCTGGTTGGTGACCTACCGATCAGAGGCATTGATCCCCCGACCGTCCTCGGACTTTTGAAACTGGTCGAGAGGCGCGGCGCTGTAGAAACAGCGAAGCGAATCCGGCAGCGAATGTCAGCTGTGTTCGTCTAAAGATGACAACCCCACAGCAGATTGAAAAGCTTGAGTTGCTCGATGGCTCCCGCGCGGGAAACAGAGAGAAGGCAGCGGTGCGCATCGAGGATGTGAAAGACCTACTGCAGCTCGCCAAGATCAAGACCCAGTCGATCACAGCAGCTCCGACCATGGATGATTTTAACTCGATGTTGAGAGACCTCGAGGAAATTTCCAATCGCCTCGCGACGGTCGCAGCCGCGGTTCAACGGAAGGTTCTCCGTTGATGAGAGAAATCGTCTATGATCAAGTAGATGAAATGCTCGAGTGGGCGCAGCACCGCATCCCCGGCGTCAAATTTCGCCAAGATGCGTCAGCGATAGGAATGAAGGCGGAGGATGATTTTCAGGGCGTTGTCGTCTTCGACAGTTTTACCAACACCGGGTGCTGGGTTTCTGTGGCGTCTAACGGCAGTCGCAAGTGGATCAACCGCGAATTCATAATTCGAGTATTTGCTTATGTTTTTATACAGCTCGACTATCCGCGGCTAAATTCGTTCGTCTCAGTCAACAATACCGATGCTATCCGTTTCAACGAGCATTTTGGCTTCCAACGCGAGGGACTGATGACGAAGGCCGCCACGTCGGCACGTACGCGCAGGATTTTCAGCGGGAGACTGGGCGAGGCGAAGCTGAGTACCGCACCATCGATATCTCTGACGGTCACAAAGTACCGACCGAAACGACCGAGCGGGAAGTAGGGAGCCTCAACGCGGCTGTTTTCGAAGGCGATACGCATCTTCGTCACGCTAAGCGGACCATTGCTGGGATGGTTGTGCAACACCACGACGCGGCGATCCGGGTTTCTGTTCAAGCAGTGGGGCGAATGGGTGCCGCATGACGTTGCGGTACGCCTTCCGACGATCAAGCCAATGGAAGCCTATCGGTCCATGGATCTGCGGCGCGGCGGCAATCCGTTCTCGGTCACCAATCTCGGCACCGTCACTATGGTCCGTGTGGGCAAGAAGGCTGCTGGCCGGGAAATGTACGGCACCGAATATCTCCAGTTTCCGAAAGCGCTGTCATGACCCATCCGAACCTAGATTACCGCCTCACCAATCGCCGCTCGGCCTACGCAAATTTCGTGGCATACCTTGAGTACCTAAACGGGGAGCAGCCACAAAACAAAACCGCGCGGCGTTGCATTGTTCGCATCGTCAAGGTGCGCGGCTTTGATGGTGAGATATCCGCGGGCGAAGGCTGGCGTGTTTACTGCCAGAATAGCCCCCACAAGATTGGCCGCGATGCGGAAGATGGCCCGTCATGATTGAACGCCCTGCTATTTGCCAAACATGCAAGCACTGCTTTGACCTACCCTTATTTGGTCACGTTATTCCGCGGGAGTGGAACGGTCCAAGATGCGAGCACCCTTCAAGGCTTGTCTTCAGTCCCGTACGTGGCGCGCAGTTCTTCCCGCACGTCAACTGTGCTGACGCCAGAGCAGACCAGTCGGACGCTTGCGGACCCGACGGCCACTTGCACCAGGTCAAGCGTCGCGTGTTGATTTGGCGTTTTCTAACCCGGTGGTTTCATGACTGACCGGATCGCCTGCATCAACCCAAACTGCCGCCGCACTGCAGCGCCTGAGAAGCATCCCGGCTCGACATGGATCATCTGCGGCAAATGCTACCGGGCAATGCCTGAGCGGTACGGCATACGCTGGAAGGCCCTCAACAAACGAAGCCGAAAGCTAACCCGCATCTCTCGCAAGGCCATGACGCAATCGCAGATGCGCGGGCGGCAGTGGTTCCGCATCGACCGAATATACGACCGATCATGGGAACGCCTCGTTGCGTCGATGATCCAATCTTTCACATCCTCCGAGCAGCCCGCTGGCATCGAGGAATTTCTAAAGGAGAATGGCCTTGTCTGAGACGGATTGGAGCTTTGATAAAATCTTGCTGAAGCCAGGGCACGCTCTGGCTGAACTTGGACGTTTGAAAGCAGAAGTTTACGTCCCCGGCCAGTGGGCTTGCGATAACTGCAAGTTCTCACTTTACCAGCGGACACTCCATGCGGCTGACGGCACCGTGTCCGCGAGAGACACACAGCCGGAGCCGTGCCCAAACTGCAAAACCACGCTGCGCCGGGTGACGTGGCAAGAGCGGGCATATCAAGCAGAGGACATGATCGCGGAAGCCTACGTTGAGCGCAACAAGGCGATTGAGAGCGGTACGCCTGCGGTGATAAATTTCATTCGTCGCGTTGCTGAGGTGACGACTGTGGTCGGGTTCCAAGCCGGCGAACCTGCGATGGAGCTCGCGGGGCAGATCGTTTCTGTCCTCGCCGCTCACCCCGAGCAAACCGATCGGTTCATAGCTGACGGCAGTGAACTGTTTGTTGACGGCACATTATGGGTCGCTCACTTACCGCGCGATAAATGGCGACATCCTTCATCCTGGCGTTTTGCGAGAGCAGAAGGGAATGCAGCAATGACCCTGCCCTATTCCAATTCCACCTCTGGGCCGTCCGCCAGTGATGATATCCGAAAAACGCTGCTGGCGTTCGGCTGCTCCAAATTCGCTCCGATGGAAGAATTCGACACTGGCAAGGTCACCATTCAGTTCGAGTATCGCGGGCGCTTGATCCAGATCCAGGCAAGCGCGTCAGGTCACGCCGCGTGTGGTTGAAGGAAAACCCGTATTTAACCGGATGAAGGAAACGGGAAAGCAGCACTCGGCGTTGCGGTTGAGCGAGTAAAGGTATGTTCCGGTCGATCCTGCGCGAATGGATTAAGGTCCAACCGACCGCCACGCGCCAGGCAGGGCCGACGAATATTGCGACGCAATCAGAGACACCTATTCCAACGATGACACGTGACACGGAGTCCGCGAAAGCGACAATAAAATCTCCCGTGCCCTAGAAAGACTAGTGATTGTACTTCCTCACCTAGAAGAAGCAGAGGCGCTATAAATTATAAATTTTAAGTAGTGTTGTCGTACAAAATCGTCATAAAATCGTTCAGCAGAATATCTAACATAAGTGATTCTACGGCGATGGATAGAAAATCATTAAACTGGCTTCATATCTCGGATATGCACATTAAGGCTTCCGATGATTATCAACGGGATAGGGTCCTAAACGCGCTTATAGAATCGTTGCCAAACCTAATTAAAAGGTATGGAACTCCTGATGTCATATTCGTCACCGGTGACATAGCTTTCTCTGGAAAAGATGCCGAATACGCGCAAGCAACACGCTTTTTCGATAAGCTTCTAGCGATAACTTCCTTAAGTAAATCTGATTTGTTTATCATTCCAGGTAATCATGATGTCGATAGATCAAAAGGAAAAGGGTTAGCTAGAACGTTACGGGAGGAGGAATCAGACGGTTACTTTGACCCGAACGAAGAACTTCCTCACTTGCGTCAACGTCAGGGTGGATTTTTACGTTGGTTCAACGATTATTTCGATACGGTCCATTGCTTTCCGTCCAATTCAACATGCATCGTGACACAAACGCGTGAAATAAGGGGAGTAGAGCTTGTAGTCGCATCAATCAACTCCGCCATATTCTCGCTAGACGACGAAGACCACGCAAAATTGTGGGTTGGAAGTAGAAGCGTCGATGGCCTAAAATCTTTTCGAGATATAAATGCGCTCAAGATAGTGTTGATCCATCATCCATTCGATTGGCTTGCGGCAGGTGAGCAGTCAAAGGTCAAGACCACAATACGTAGTTTTGCCGACGTGATTTTGAGTGGGCATCTCCACGAAAATAACGCTGAACAAATTGTAGGCGTTCATTCAGATAGCGTGATACACTTAGCGGCTGGAGCGACATATCAAACAGAGAAATGGCCGAACACCGCAATGTTCTGTCGCTACGATGGCGAAAAATTAATTGTTAGTCCCATCAAGTACTCTAGCACTCCGACGGAGGTTTGGGTGACCGATCCAAGCATTTTTCCTGATACGGACGACTTTAGTAAGAGATTTGTCCTGCACAACCGTAACGCAAGCACATCGATTGCTGCCATCCCCAACCCCGCGACGGGTCCAGTTGGCAACTCCGTGGCGAGCCCAGCACTGAGTGCTGCTCAACTCGAGTTTGAACAGGACCTTTTTAATACGCCGTTGGGAAGACGACTTTATGCTGAACCTCGTTTAATGCGCATAAGTCAAGAAAGCCACGAACCCTCACAGAAAGTGTCTGAGAGGGTGCCAGTGATCGATGTTGTCGCGTCAGATCAGTCATTCCTGATTGAGGCGAAACCCGAGTACGGCGCGACATCATTGTCTAAGCGGCTGGCTTTTGAGATTATCAACCGAGGAGGTCGCGCGCTCAGGAAGGACGCTCGACGACTTCCGACTTACAAGAAAAAATTAGAAGAAGAATTTGAGCAGGTCAGCGGCAGCTCTGCAACTTTGATTCTTGACAATCTGTCCCTTGAGGCAGACGAGCGCCTCATCAAAGAAATTAGAGCCACCAACAAGTTCATTCGAATAATTGGTATTACCGTTGCTAGGGGCATAACGTCCTCAATCCAGCCCCAGATATTAGGTGAGGATGCAATACGGCTACATTTGTGGCCCATGGCGCGAGACGATATTCGAGCATTAGCGTGCGAAGTTTTCTCTACCGGGGATCAGGTTTTCATCTCCAAAATTGTGGACAAAGTTTACGCAGATCTTTTAGCCCTATGCATTCCGCTGACAGCCCCGACGGTCATCATGTATCTGCGGGTTCTTCATCGAGAGGGCGAGTTTCACCCGTTAAACCGTGTTGATATCCTAGCTCGATATCTTGACGAAGTACTACGCAAGCCAAGCGATGCCTACGCTGAGGCTTTCAACCCAAAAAACAAACTCGATGTCGTTTCTCTATTTGTGTTTGACTTATACACTCGCCGCGTCTCTGTTTTTGATGATCGTGACTGGCACGATTTTATTCATAACCTGAAAACCAGAACACTTACGGAGTTCAACGGAAAAGACCTTCTTGATGACATGCTGTCGGCGCGCGTGTTCCAACGCTTCGGAGACAAGATTTCGCTGAAGTACAGTTTCTTCCATGATTTTTTGCTAGGAAAACACCTTGCGAGCCGTTCGTCCGCTCTCCAGACCTTCCTAGATAAAGAAGACTATCTGAGCCGTCCCGCTGTTATCGATGTCATTTCCGGCCTAAGCTCCGACAACGACTTGTTGGTGAGACATTTGTCTGCGAAAATGACCGCTTACTTGGAGCAGTGGGCCGAGAAATATTTTGATGAGACCTTCGACCCTCTTAAAGCTGCTATATGGCCTGATAGTTCTGATGACGAAAAGTTGTGGGCGTCAGTAGCTTCTGAAATTGAAAAGGCTCCAAGGCAAGTTGTTGAAATCGATGCGATCAAAACATCTCTGATTGACGAGGCCCGCACTGCTGACCAGCGTGTAAGATATCAAGAGTTTACGAAGCTTGAGAAAGACGTTTTTGTCACTGGAAGAACGTTGACTGACGCCCTAATCAACAGCCAAGATGTAGATGGCGATATAAAACTCGCAGCGCTGGACGGTATCTTCAAGGGCCATCTCGTCAGCTTCCAAGTCGGCTGTATGCTCGCTCCGGTTCTAGCACGCAACAGCTATTTGAAGTGGGGCGGGATCGCCTTTTTGGATTTTGATACCGTAACGAAAGATGAAGACGAAGCGCAGACAATTACCAATGTCACTGTCGCATTGGCGGCCTCGGTTGGTGAAACCGTAGGTGAAATTCTAGGATCTCCTAAGATGGCTGCGATCTTCAACGCGAGGCGTCATCAGGAGAGCTCTGGAATTCTTGAGTTAATGAACTTCCAATGCATACTCAGGGCCAAAGGTGGAGCGTGGGCTGAGGCCCTCGCAGATATGATTAAACGCATCGACAAAAACGCCTACTACCTAAGCCTGATGCTGTCATCGCTGATGTTTCATTTGGAAACTGAGGTACTGCAGACGAAGGACCGAGAAGCAGTCAAGCGGCTTGTGGCGACCATTCAAGCTAAGCGTACAGAAAAGAAGCAGGTGCCTGGTGCAAAGCTAATCAGACGGATGTTGGACAGGATGGAGGAACAAGATCTTTTTGCGACAGAGCCCTCAGAGACAAAATGATTTTCGTCCGCCCACCCGCAGCGAACGTTCAAGCGCTTGCGGAAGGCCTCATTCCCGGGCTGCCTAGATACCCTTGAGTGACGATCGGAGCACCAAAAAACACATTTGGATTGGAGCCGCTGACGAACGTCTGACCACCTGAATGAACACACCGATGTGCTAAAGAATGTGTTGATATCATTCTCGGAGCCGTGGGGAAAATAAATGGAGGTCTGCTTTAGATGACAATCACTAGCTCCCACCCGGGTGTTTGAGGTTGACATCTCTTCCTATGGCGTAGCATTATCTCCCGTGCGGACAGAAAACGGCTTCGAGCCGGTTTCCTTCATATATCTGGAGTTTAATATGTCCGACAAACATACAAATCTTGTTGCGCTCGACAGTTACCTCACCCTCAAGGAGGTAATGACAAACATCAAGGTAGCATCTTCGACGCTTTACCGCTGGGTAGACGCTGGTAATTTCCCACGGCCGGTTCGACTCGGAGAAAACTGTGTTCGATGGCGTGTTGCAGACGTGAAGGCGTGGCAGGAGAGCCGTCAAAGCGGCGAACCGATAAAAAAAACAGCGTAAAATTTGCGGGTATAAATGCGGGTACTTAGAAGCGTCGCGGCGACTGAAATACCGATTAATAAAGCGCTCCGCATCAGCAGTGTGACAGACACCCCATCTGCCAGGATTTTCCATTGCCGATTGTGGCGATACGCGTCCTGCATCCCCAGTTATTCTTCTGTTTTTTCAGCCTATACAACGCTTGCGCGCTTATGCTTGCAAATTGTTGTCGTGAATCATTGGCGGCTTTTATCGCAGCATTTATAAGAGCCGGAATTGACGATTCTCAAAGGGCTTTAAGATGTGGATTGAAGTGACAGCGGCGGGCAATAATCAGAAGTTTGCCATCAATTTCGACCACGTCACCCAGATTTCACCGATGGCGCAAGGCACGCTCATTCTGCGTGCTGGAAATGAGCGCGTGCAGGTGATGGAGAGCTACGATTACATCGTCGCCCGCCTCCACGCCGCAGCATCGAAGTAAGTCAGACCCCGGCCAGCACTGCAACGAGAGCAAGCGCCGGTGCTGACTGAATGATCATGATTTTTCGATGCGCCGTCACGCCACCGAAGATGCCAGCGACCAAGACGCAGACCAGAAAGAAGATAGCGACGCTTCTGTCGGCGATGCCGTGCGTTAGGCTGAAGATCAGACCCGCCGCGAGGAAACCGTTGTAAAGACCCTGATTGGCGGCAAGCACTTTGCTGCTTTCTGCAAATTCCGGCGAAAGCCTGAAGGCTTTTCGACCCGCCGGTTTTGTCCAAAAGGCCATCTGCAAGATCAGAATGTAGACATGCAGCGCGGCGATCAGCACGATCAGAATATTGGCAATCAAAGTCTATCCCCCCGGATGTGATGCTCCTATTGCCAGTTAGCACCAAACATCGGCGTGCGGAAGCGGCTTTGACCGCCCCGCCGTGCGCCTCTCGCTTGACGTCCTACGGCTTCAACAGAACTTTCCCGGCTTTTCCGGGAGCGAGTGACGCCTTCACCGCATCGGCGATGTCAGCCAAATCGTAAATGCCCTCTACGGGTAGCTTGATCGTGCCGTCTTCCACCAGACTGATGAGTTCACCGAAGAGACGGCGCAGGACATCCGTCGGCATGGAGCCAATGACCTTGCTGCCCCAAAAACCCTTGATGGTCAGTTGTTTGAAAATGACAGGACCGGAGGATATCTGCATCGGCGCGCCGGTCATCGATCCAAAGGAAACCAGCAGACCGTCATCACCAAGCAATTCGGCAATATCGTTGCTGGCAGTGCCACCAATCGAATCGACACCGGCGCGGATCGGATGATCCCCGGTCAGTAAGCGCACATCGTTCTTCCAATCCGGCTTTGCCGTCGACACACCGTTGATGATGCCGAGGTCGGACAGTTCCTTGATCCCGTCATCGCGACGCACGAGATTGATGACGTGAATATTGCGGGCCCGCGCAAGCATCGCGACGGCCTTGCCAACGGCGCCGTTGGCGGTGTTCTGGATCATCCAGTCACCTTCCTTGACGCCCAGAAACTCCAGTAATGTGATGGCGCTGAAGGGCATGGCGATCAACTGCGCGGCCGCTTCATCGGATATCGTATCGGGCACGGGAACGACGCCAGCCGCAGGTGCGAGAAAATACTCGGCCCAGGACCCGTGCACACCCGCTACCGCGACCCGTCGACCCAATAGAGACGCATCTGCTCCCTCGCCCAGTTCTTCAACGATACCGACGGCCTCGCTGCCACCGATCGCGCCGGGTAACGGTGGCTTGTATCCATAATTGCCGCGCACCGTCCAAAGGTCGTGATTATGGATGGGAGAAAGAAGCGTGCGTATGCGCAACTGCCCTTCACCAGGTTTTGGGACTGGCGCGTCTTTTAAAGAAAGCACGTCCTGCGGTTCGCCAAAAACGTCGTGTGTTGCGCTGCGCATCATATTGTCCTCGTTTTCAAGTCTATGTTGATCAGACCCTTCGAAAACAATGAGGCGATGATATGAAGTGGCGGTGGCGCAAAAGAAAAGCCGACCCAAAGGCCGGCTTTCATCAACTCATTCGTCGTGCAGCCATTACTGGCAAACGCGGAAACTTTCGGTGTGCCAGCCGCCATCATAGGCGTTGCGGATCTGACGATCCTCAAACCAGCATCTTGGTGGCGGCGGTGGTGGTGGCTCCACGTAGCGAGGGCCGCTGTTGGCAAGCGCACCGCCAATGATGCCACCCAGAACGCCAGCTGCGATGCCACCGGCAATAATTCTGCCGTCATGGTCGCGATGTCTGCGCGGAGGGTCACGATAAGGAGGTGGCGGCGGGCCGCGGCGGTCATAGCGGTATGGGCCATCGTAATATTGAGCTGATGCAGTCTGAACGCTGGTCAACACCGCGCCGCTGGCGATGATTGCAGCGAGTGTAGCGAGAAGAATCTTTTTCATTGCGGGCTTCTCCATGTGAGCCGAACCAGTCTCGGGTATCGGCTCAATATGCTCGCAAAATGGCACGGCAGTGATGAACAAGTGCTGAACGCGGAAAACGCGTATCGCCAAGGTTTGAAATTCAACCAGAAGCGTACCGTTCGCCACCACAATGACCTTTCACACGCTGGCATCCACCGCTATGCCTGATTTGCTTCCTCCACGGGAGGAGCTCCCAAGTCCTGAAAGCCAATCAGGCATAGCTTGGCCCCGCCTTTTGGTGGGGCTTTTTTTATGCCGTCAGAAAAATTATGTCGTGATTGCTGACTTATTTTTAACGAGCGTACCGATGCGGCTGGATGTGCACTTTCCCAATTTGGCAAATCTCAAATAGAAAGAGCCATCGCTCAAGGGCTTTGCCCGACTTTCCCCGAGCGACCAACCTGCCCCGCCCATTGCGGGGCTTTTTTTGTTTGCAGCCGGAAATCTGTCAGTAGCTGCGGCTGGGAGACGGGGCCGATACATCCAGTCCCGGCGCAGGCCTGCTCTCGTGATTTTCTTTCAGCAAGTCTTCGAACAACTCTATGATGGCAGTTGGCATGTTTCTTGAGAATTCATCGAAAAGCTCGTGCGCCCGGTTCCAGGCGTAAATACCAAGGAGCGTGAGGACGAGCAGAAGCAGCCACGGCCAGATCGGCTTTTTACGTGGCGGTGGCCTGTCTCGTCTCTGGTTATTGTCAACGGTGCTCATAATGCACTCCGGGCTGGATGCTCAACGCTGGCTGGCTCGTGGTTCACCACCCGGCGCATAGGCCACCCTTTGCAAGAAGCGGAAGATGTTTCCGCACTGCCCGCAGCGTATCATGTACTCAGCTGGATTTCTCGACGGACGCTCCGCACGAAAACCCCTGGGCATTTCATCTATGCGAAAATCCACATCGGGATTTGCCTTCTCATCCTGCTCGGACGCTTCTGCAAAGCCGCTATGGCCGCATTTGGAACATTCGAGTTTGCGGGAATATCGATCGCGTGAGGCCATGGTGCATCCTTCGTTTCGCGACAGGTAGCAATCGGCGCGCTGTGTTTCAATATGCATTGCCATCGCTGCACAGACTTGAACGACCTGTACCGCTTTTGATCACGCCATGCATTTTATCGGCTTCAGATACCATTCATAAACCACTTGGTAACGCCATCACTCTAAAGTTGGCGGGTGAAAAGTCTGGCGGGGCGTGTCGGACGGAACAGTGGCATGCGATTAATGAGTTCAACCGTGTTCAAAAAAATATCTGAGGTACTCGGGCAAGCGGTAAACGCTAAGTCTTGCGTGAAGGTTTTCATGTTTGCGATCGCCATGGCGACGGCAACGACCGCTACCACGCAGATCGCGAAAGCTGATCCCAAATATGCGGGCATCGTTCTGGATGCCAGGACCGGCAAGGTTCTGTATAGTGAGGACCCTGATGGTTTGCGCTATCCTGCATCGCTGACCAAAATGATGACCCTGTATCTGACGTTCGAAGCGTTGAACTCAGGCCGCATCACTCTCGACTCGAAAGTTCCGATTTCTGCCAACGCTGCGAAAGAGCCCCCATCGAAGCTGGGTGTCCGCGCAGGCGGCTCGGTTACGGTCGAGCAGGCCATTCTTGCTCTGGTCACACGTTCTGCCAACGACGTTGCGACCGCACTTGGCGAATATCTCGGCGGCTCGGAAGAGCGTTGGGGACGGCTCATGACGGCAAAGGCACGTGCACTGGGCATGACCCGCACGACCTATCGCAATGCTCATGGCCTGCCCAATACGGCGCAGATGACGACGGCGCGCGACCAGGCTCGTCTTTCCGTTGCGCTGCGTCAGCACTTCCCGCAGTATTACGGCTACTTCAACACCCGCACCTTCACCTTCGGCAAGCAGGTCATCGGCAATCATAACCGCCTCGTTGGCACCGTTCGCGGCGTCGATGGCATCAAGACTGGTTATACGCGCGCTGCCGGTAGCAACCTTGCAACATCTGCGCAGCTGGACGGTCGTTCCATCGTTGCCGTTGTTCTGGGCGGTCGTTCCAGCGCTGCTCGTGATGCGACGATGCGTAAGCTTGTTGCAGAATATCTTCCACGGGCATCTCGCGGTGGTAACAGCAACCTGATTGCAGCTACCCCATCTGCTCTGCTCGAAGAGCCAATGGCCGTTGCCGCATCCACACAACCTTCCGGGCTGCCGCATGCCGGACCCGTTCCGCAGGCACGCTATGCAGACGAGACTCCGGTTACGGCTTTTGCACCGGCTCAGGCCAATGCTGCTGTCGCTGCCATGGATGTCGTGACACGCGCAAAGACCCCTGCCCGTCCCGTTCCTCCAGTCGACATGAAGCCGGATCGTTCGCTTGTTACGAACTCCACTAAGGTCGACAACATCGTGACGGCATCTACAGTCCCTGCGCCTGTAACATCAGGCAGCGCTGGCTGGGTCATTCAGATCGGCGCATCGCCGGATGAAGGCTCTGCACGCAACCTGCTTCAGGCAGCACAGGACAAGGGCGGCAGTCTGCTTCGCACTGCCAAACCATTCACGGTCGCCTTTAGCAAGGACGGCTCCCAGATGTACCGTGCACGTTTCGGCGGCTTCGGCGGCCAGAATGAAGCGGTCAATGCATGCAACCTCTTGAAGAAGAAGGGCATCAGCTGCTGGGCTTCTCTCCAGTAAGCGACAGACGGTATCGGGGCCGGTAATGAGCATCAAACTACGAATTACCGGTTCCACTCCTCGAATTGTATTGTGTAACGAGGGTTTCCAGATGGCGATCAACGAAAATTATGCGGACATGGCAGCGGGCAAAGGCAGACAGCAAAGTCTTTCCGTGCTGCATCCGATCCACGAAGCGGCAATGCGAATTGCCGATCTCGGCCTGAATAAATCGCGCCACAAGACACGCGATCTCGTTAATCTCCTGCTTTGCCACGGCGCCCGCGCCTGGCGAAGCAACCAGCCGGAAGCGAAGATACATCTTCATATCGCTTCCCGCTCCGGCAAAAGCGTGATTCATTTGCGCCTGCGCTGATATCTAACGGCATATAAAAAAGCCCTGCGAGACATGTGTTTCGCAGGGCTTTTTGCTGTTTGCTTTTAGGTTATTTTATCAGGAATACATCGACTGAAAACGAAAACGGCGGGGTTGAGCCCGCCGTTTTAATATTATCAATCCTGAGCGTCACCCTCTGGAGCGGCTGCGTCGTCGGCAGTCCCACCTTCAACGACCACTTCACCCTCGATGGCTTCGACCTCGTCGTCACCCTCAGGCTCATTGATGCGCTCGACCGACACAACCTTCTCATCCTTGGCAGTGGAGAAGATCGTCACGCCCTTGGTGGCGCGGCTGGCGATGCGGATGCCGTTGACAGGCACGCGGATCAGCTGGCCGCCATCGGAGACGAGCATGATCTGGTCGCCGTCTTCGACCGGGAAGGCCGCAACCAGTTCACCGATTTCAGTCGTCTTGGACGTATCGGTGGCACGGATGCCCTTGCCGCCACGACCGGATGTACGGAAGTCGTATGACGAGGAACGCTTGCCGAAGCCCTTCTGGGAGACAGTCAGCACGAATTGTTCGCGTGCCTTCAGTTCCTGATAGCGCTCTTCGCCAAGATCGCCCTCTTCGAGAACCTCTTCGCCGACCAATGCGATATCTTCTTCGTCCACACCTGCGGCACGACGCTCGGCGGCAGAACGCTTCAGATAGGCCGCACGCTCCCATGGCTGTGCATTGCTGCTGCCAACGATGGTCATGGAGATGATGCGATCGCCCTCGCCCATGTTGATGCCGCGCACGCCGACCGAGTTACGGCCTGCAAAGACACGAACGTCATCCACGGAGAAGCGAATGCACTGGCCCAGCGCCGTAGTCAGCAGCACGTCGTCACGCTCGGTACAGGTTTCGACGGAGAGGATTTCGTCGCCCTCTTCGTCCAGCTTCATCGCGATCTTGCCGTTTCGGTTGACCTGAACGAAGTCGGAGAGCTTGTTACGGCGCACCGTTCCGCGCGTGGTCGAGAACATCACGTCCAGCGTTTCCCACGTCGTCTCGTCTTCCGGCAATGGCATGATGGTGGTGATGCGCTCGCCAGCTGCGAGAGGAAGCATGTTGATCAGCGCTTTGCCCTTGGACTGCGGGGTGCCGATGGGCAGGCGCCAGACCTTTTCCTTGTAGACGATACCGCGCGAGGAGAAGAACAGAACGGGCGTATGCGTGTTTGCCACGAACAGCCGGTTCACGAAATCCGCATCGCGCGTTGCCATGCCGGAGCGGCCTTTGCCGCCACGACGCTGCGCCTTGTAGGTCGTCAACGGCACGCGCTTGATGTAGCCGAGGTGCGATACGGTCACGACCATGTCTTCGCGGGCGATGAGGTCTTCATCGTCCATGTCTGGACCGCCTTCGACGATCTGGCTTCGACGCGGCGTGCCGAACTCATCACGCACGGCTGCCAGCTCATCCTTGACGATCTGCTGAATGCGAATGCGGGACGACAAAATATCGAGATATTCGCTGATCTCGGCGCCGATCTTGTTCAGCTCGTCGCCGATTTCATCGCGACCGAGAGCCGTCAAACGTGCCAAGCGCAATTCGAGAATGGCGCGCGCCTGCTCTTCGGACAGATTATAGGTCTTGTCCTCGTTGATGCGGTGGCGCGGATCGTCGATCAGCATGATTAGGCTTTCGACATCCGAGGCAGGCCAGCGGCGTGTCATCAACTGCTCACGCGCCGTTGCCGGGTCCGGTGCCTGACGGATGACGCGAATGACCTCGTCGATATTGGCGACGGCAATTGCCAGACCCACCAACACATGCGCGCGGTCGCGCGCCTTGCGCAGCAGGTACTTGGTACGACGGCTCACGACTTCTTCGCGGAAGGACACGAAGGCGCGCAGCATGTCCAGCAGCGTCATCTGCTCCGGCTTGCCGCCGTTCAGCGCCACCATGTTGCAGCCGAAAGACGTCTGCAATGGCGTGTAACGATAGAGCTGGTTCAAAATAACTTCAGCGTTCGCATCACGCTTGAGCTCGACAACCACGCGGTAACCCTGGCGGTCGGACTCGTCGCGAAGGTCGGAAATGCCTTCGACGCGTTTGTCCTTGACCAGTTCGGCCATCTTTTCGATCATCGACGACTTGTTCACCTGGAAGGGAACTTCGGTGATGATGATCTGCTCGCGGTCGCCACGCATCGGCTCGATCGTCGCACGACCGCGCATGATGACGGAACCACGGCCTGTTTCGTAAGCCGAACGAATGCCCGAGCGTCCGAGAATGAAGGCGCCTGTCGGGAAATCCGGGCCGGGAATGATTTCCATCAGTTCCGGCAACTCGATCTCCGGGTTGTCGATCAGCGCTATGGAGCCGTTGATGACTTCGGTCAGATTGTGCGGAGGAATGTTGGTCGCCATGCCGACGGCGATGCCGCCTGCGCCATTGACGAGAAGGTTGGGGAATTTGGCAGGAACCACGACCGGCTCCGTCATGGTGCCATCATAGTTGTCGCGGAAATCGACCGTTTCCTTGTCGAGATCATCCAGCAGCGCATGCGCCACTTTCTCGAGTCGGCATTCGGTATAACGCTGGGCAGCTGGCGGATCGCCGTCGATGGAACCGAAATTGCCCTGGCCATCGATCAGCGGCATGCGCAGCGACCAGTCCTGGGCCATACGGGCCAACGCGTCGTAAATCGCCGAGTCCCCGTGTGGATGGTATTTACCCATCACGTCACCGGTTACGCGGGCGGACTTGACGTATTTCTTGTTCCAGTCGAGGCCGAGTTCATTCATCCCGTAAAGAATACGGCGATGAACGGGTTTCAGTCCGTCACGGACGTCTGGAAGTGCACGGCTGACGATAACGCTCATGGCGTAATCGAGATACGACCGCTGCATTTCCTCCATGATGGAAATCGGCTCAATACCTGGCGGAAGCTTTCCGCCGCCTGGGGGGCTCTGGTCAGTCAAATCGGATCACATTCTATGTTAAGAATCGGATGGATTTTTATAGCGGAAACAGTGCTAAAGCGCCAATTTCCAAGGGCGTTTTGAACAGTCTTTTGCGTCATTTGCAAGACGATACACAGTTTTATCAAGGTAGTGGGCGAAAACGGCTCGGGCGGGGTTTCAAACCGGGCGTGACTTACCTACCATCACGCAAAACAAGACGTCGAAACTCCTGCCATCGCATGGGGTTTGCAAGCGCTGAAACGGGGACACCATGGCAACCACCGAACTTCTCATCAATGCGTTGACGACGATGCTGGTGACACTCGACCCACCCGGCCTTGCGCCTGTCTTTCTAGCGCTGACGGTTGGCATGACGCGGGCCCAGCGTGGCCAAGTGGCGCTGAGAGGCTCGATCATCGCCTTTGCCATCCTTGCCCTGTTTGCTCTGTTCGGTTCGTCCATTCTAGAACTGCTCGGCATATCGCTCGGCGCCTTCCGCATCTCCGGCGGCCTTCTGCTCTTCTGGATTTCCTTTGAAATGATTTTCGAAAAGCGACAGGAGCGTAAGGAGAAGACGTCGGAAATGGCGATCACGCTGGATCACATCCAGAATATAGCTGTCTTTCCGCTGGCGCTTCCGTTGATCGCAGGCCCCGGTGCGATTTCCGCAACCGTGCTGATCTCCGGCTCGATGCAGACGACGTTCGACAAGATCATCTTTATTCTCATCCTCGCCTTCAGCATGCTGCTGGTGTTTCTCGCGCTGCTGGCTGCCGACCGTCTGGACCGCTTTCTCGGCAACACCGGCCGCGCCATCCTAACCCGCCTGTTGGGCGTGCTTTTGGCAGCGCTTTCGGTTCAGTTCGTGGTGGACGGCGTGAAATCTGTTATTGCGTCGTAACGACACACGAGAGTTTCAGAATGCTAAATCCGTTACGCCGTCTTGTGCCGGAGACAATGCCGGTCAGTTATAAGGAGCGTCTTCGCTCCGCGACCGGGGCACTACTCGGAATTCTTGTGACAGGCCTCATCGGGCACTGGGCAGTTGGCGACAATTCCGCGTTGCCAGCGCTCATCGCGCCCATGGGCGCATCCGCCGTGCTGTTGTTCGCCGTCCCCTCAAGCCCGCTTGCGCAGCCGTGGTCCATTCTCTGCGGCAATATCGTTTCTGCCTTTGTCGGCGTAACAGTCGCAATGCTGGTCGCAAATCCCTTTGTAGCGGCAGCGCTGGCGATCAGCATCGCCATTGCAGCGATGATGACGCTGCGTTGCCTCCATCCGCCGAGCGGAGCTGTTGCACTGACTGCGGTATTGGGTGGATCGGCCATTCACGAATTGGGCTACGGCTTCGTGCTGTGGCCAGTGGCTGGAAACTCCATAGCGCTTCTCGCCATCGCTGTGATCTACAACAACATCTCAGGCCGTCGTTACCCTCACGTCGTCCGCTCCGTCCCCGCCAGCCATGGAACGAAAGACCCTTCACCTGTCCAACGTATCGGCTTTTCCAGAGATGACCTCGATGATGTCTTGAGGGAGTATGATCAGGTCATCGACATTGATCGCGACGATCTCGAAACGATTTTGCGCCGTACCGAACTGCGCTCCTACAGACGCCGCGCGACCCATCTGGATTGCGCGAGCATCATGTCACACGACGTCGTAGGTGTGGCGCCGGACGACTCTCTGAAAACCGCGCACGAACTGATGCGCGAACACCATTTCAAGGCTCTACCGGTCACCAACGACACAGCTGAAGTCGTGGGGATCGTGACGCAAACGGATTTTCTGGACAAGGCAAGCTGGACGAGTGGCCGCCCGGTGATCGGGCTTCTTCAGCGCATACGCCTGATTTTCTCAGGACGCAGCGCGCCGAATGGTACCGTCAAAGACATCATGACATCGCCGGTCAAAACCGTCTCACCGGAGACGCCGATAGAGTACGCCATCATCATGCTGGCGGAACAGGGCCTACACTATCTGCCGGTAGTTGACGGCAACAACAAACTTGCTGGCATCATTTCCCAATCGGACGTGATGGTGGGAATGTTGGCGGACAAGGCTGGCAAATGAACGCCGCCAACCGAAACTTCATCTAACAGACCAATGAAGCACCAGGCCGAACCTAATGGCCTGCGTGCTCCTCAACCTCAGCAAACGTTCAGTCGGACCGTCTCGCCTTCAAAATGCGCTTCCAGATCGTTCCGCCCAAGTAGCGATTGAAGATCAGGAAGTATGCAACGATGAGCGCAAAGAGAATGAGCGCAGGCATGCCTTGCAGGCTGAACCCGCTTTCCGTGCGTCCGCCAGACACAACAGCGACGAGGTATCCAAAAACCCAGAAGGCCGTGAAGAAATCCAGAATCGCAGCAAGAACGATGCGCCAGGTCGATGGCTGGCGCGTCGGTGTCGTCGTCTCAGTCATGCTGGCCCCCTGCTATGGTTCAAAAATCAGAATGGAATATCGTCGTCCATGTCATTGTTGAAATTGCCTGCTGGCTGGCCGCCGCGGGATGCGCCACCGCGCGAAGAGGACGATGGCTGATCGTTGCCGCCGCCGTAATTTCCACCGCCACCACCGAAATCGTCTCCGCCACGGCCTGCTCCGCCACCGCCGCCCTCACCGCGACCATCAAGCATGGTCAGCGTGGAGTTGAAGCCCTGTAACACGATTTCCGTGGAGTAACGATCGGCGCCGGTCTGGTCCTGCCATTTGCGGGTCTGAAGCGCGCCCTCGATATAGAGCTTGGCACCCTTCTTCACGTATTGCTCGACGACCTTGCAGAGGCCTTCGTTGAAAACCACGACGGTGTGCCATTCGGTCTTTTCGCGGCGTTCGCCGGAATTACGGTCACGCCAGCTTTCAGACGTGGCAATCCGCAAATTCGCGATGGGGCGACCGTCCTGCGTGCGGCGAATTTCGGGATCAGCGCCGACGTTTCCAACCAGAATAACCTTGTTTACGCTGCCAGCCATCTCTTTAATCCTGTCTACCAGCCGTCATGGCCAGCCTCATACTGTTCAAAATTTCATCCACCATAGACCATCCTTGCGCAGGAAGGGCACCGGATGGAACGACAATCCACAAGGAATGTTTTTGTCCTGTGAAGACACTTGTCAAGTGTTCTCCATTTGTTCTATTAAAGGCAATCGAGTGAGTCAAGCGCATCGAAAAGCATACGAAAATCTTAATATACCTCGACACGCCGGTTTCGGTCATTACATAAGAGCCTACGCCTCCCAACGAGTATTTTGAGCCTCCTCATGAGTGAATTAAAGACGATTTCGATCCGTGGCGCCCGCGAGCATAACCTCAAGGGCATCGATCTGGATTTGCCGCGCAACAAGCTGATCGTCATGACCGGGCTGTCGGGCTCCGGCAAATCTTCTCTCGCATTCGACACGATCTATGCGGAGGGGCAGCGTCGCTACGTCGAAAGCCTGTCGGCCTATGCCCGCCAGTTTCTGGAAATGATGCAGAAGCCCGACGTGGACCAGATCGAAGGTCTGTCGCCCGCCATATCCATCGAGCAGAAGACGACTTCGCGCAATCCGCGCTCGACGGTCGGAACTGTCACGGAAATCTATGACTACATGCGCCTACTGTTTGCGCGTGTCGGCGTTCCCTATTCGCCAGCGACCGGACTGCCCATCGAGAGCCAAACCGTCAGCCAGATGGTAGACCGCATCCTCGCCTTCGAGGAGGGAACACGGCTCTATATTCTTGCACCCATGATCAGAGGTCGTAAGGGCGAGTACAAAAAAGAGCTGGCCGAACTGATGAAGAAGGGCTTCCAGCGCGTCAAGGTGGACGGGCAGTTCTACGAAATTGCCGATGTCCCGGCGCTGGACAAGAAGTACAAGCACGATATCGACGTGGTTGTGGACCGCGCCGTTGTGCGGCCTGATATGGCTGCGCGTTTGGCTGACAGTCTTGAAACATGCCTGAAACTCGCAGACGGTCTGGCTGTTGCAGAATTTGCCGACAAGCCCCTTCCCCCAGAGGAAACGTCAGCCGGTGGTTCGGCCAATAAGTCGCTCAACGAAACCCATGAGCGGGTGCTTTTCTCGGAAAAATTCGCCTGCCCGGTTTCAGGTTTCACGATCTCCGAGATCGAACCGCGCCTGTTTTCCTTCAACAATCCCTTTGGCGCCTGCCCAACCTGCGATGGCCTTGGCTCGCAGCAGAAAGTCGATATTGCGCTCATCGTACCGGAGCCTGCTCGCACCTTGAAAGATGGTGCCGTCGCACCTTGGGCAAAGTCGTCGTCGCCCTATTACAATCAGACGTTGGAAGCGCTTGGCAAAGCATTCGGATTCAAGCTTTCCAGCCGCTGGAACGACCTGACGGATGCCGCGAAGAAGGCCATTCTTCACGGGACCGACGATAAGGTCGAGTTCGAGTATCAGGACGGCGCGCGCTCCTATAAGACGGTCAAGAACTTCGAAGGCATCGTTCCAAACCTCGAGCGCCGCTGGAAAGAGACTGATAGCGCCTGGGCGCGTGAAGAGATCGAACGCTACATGTCGGCAGCACCCTGCCCGGCCTGCGCCGGGTATCGCCTGAAGCCGGAAGCCCTGGCGGTGAAGATCAACAAGCTGCACATCGGCCAGATCACGGAAATGTCGATCCGCGTAGCACGCGACTGGTTCGAGGTTTTGCCGGAATCGCTCAATGCCAAACAGAATGAGATCGCCGTTCGTATCCTGAAGGAAATCCGCGAACGCCTGCGCTTCCTCAACGATGTCGGGCTGGATTATTTGAGCCTGTCGCGAAATTCCGGCACCCTGTCCGGTGGTGAGAGCCAGCGTATTCGCCTCGCCTCGCAAATCGGCTCCGGCCTCACAGGCGTTCTCTACGTTCTCGACGAGCCATCGATCGGCCTGCACCAGCGTGACAACGCACGTCTGCTGGAAACGCTGAAACATCTTCGCGATATCGGCAACACCGTCATCGTGGTCGAGCATGACGAAGACGCGATCATGACGGCGGATTACGTGGTTGATATTGGTCCCGCCGCTGGTATTCACGGTGGTGAGGTGATTGCCGAAGGTACGCCGCAGCAGGTGATGGCCAACCCGAAATCGCTGACCGGCAAGTATCTTTCCGGCGAACTTGGCGTGGCGGTTCCCAGTGAGCGCCGCAAGGCCAAGAAGGGTAAGGAAATCAAAGTCGTCGGCGCGCGCGGCAACAATTTGAAGAATGTCACCGCCTCCGTCCCGCTTGGCGTCTTCACTGCGGTGACTGGCGTTTCGGGTGGCGGAAAATCGACATTCCTGATTGAGACGCTGTATAAATCCGCGGCGCGGCGCGTCATGGGTGCGCGCGAAATTCCAGCCGAACATGACCGCATCGATGGCTTCGAATTCATCGACAAGGTCATCGATATCGATCAGTCACCCATCGGTCGCACACCGCGCTCCAACCCGGCCACCTACACGGGCGCTTTTACACCAATCCGCGACTGGTTTGCAGGTTTGCCGGAATCCAAGGCACGTGGTTATGCACCTGGTCGTTTCTCCTTCAACGTAAAGGGTGGTCGATGCGAGGCCTGTCAGGGTGATGGTGTCATCAAGATCGAGATGCACTTCTTGCCTGACGTTTACGTCACCTGTGACGTTTGCCACGGCAAGCGTTACAATCGTGAAACACTCGATGTGACGTTCAAGTCCAAATCCATCGCCGACGTTCTGGATATGACGGTCGAAGAAGGTGTGGAGTTCTTTGCGGCGGTACCTGCCGTGCGTGACAAGCTGCAGTCGCTGTTCGACGTCGGACTTGGCTACATCAAGGTTGGGCAGCAGGCCAACACCCTGTCGGGTGGTGAAGCGCAGCGCGTCAAGCTGGCGAAGGAGCTGTCCAAACGTTCAACAGGCCGCACGCTCTATATTCTCGACGAGCCAACGACCGGCCTGCATTTCCACGACGTCAACAAGCTCTTGGAAATGCTGCACGAACTCGTTAATCAGGGCAACTCCGTCGTCGTCATCGAGCACAATCTCGAAGTCATCAAGACTGCGGATTGGGTCATTGATATCGGTCCCGAAGGCGGTACTGGCGGCGGTGAGATCGTGGCAACCGGCACGCCGGAACAGATCGTCAAGGAGAAGCGCTCCTATACCGGTCATTTCCTGAAAGAACTGCTGGAGCGTCGTTCCGACCGAAAGATTGAGGCAGCGGAGTAACGCGCCCTCTGCACCGGGGCTAGGCATTCACGGGAGAGAAGAATGAGCAAGACTGGCACGATCCGCACCGGCATTGGCGGCTGGACCTTCGAGCCTTGGGAAGGCACATTCTATCCTGAAAAAATGCCGAAGCGACGTCAGCTCGAACATGCCAGCAGTCAGTTGGCGGCCATCGAGGTCAATGGCACCTATTACGGCAGCCAGAAACCGGAGACATTCGCGAAGTGGGCGTCGGAAGTCCCCGATGGCTTCATTTTCTCGCTAAAAGCCAGCCGCTTCGTGACGAACCGCAAGGTGTTGGCCGAGGCGGGTGAATCGATGGCGAAATTTCTCACCCAAGGCCTGACGGAGCTGGGCGATCATCTAGGCCCAATCCTGTGGCAATTTGCGCCGACAAAGAAATTCGAGCCGGAAGACTTCGCTGGCTTTCTGGCACTCCTGCCGGAAAAGCAGGACGGACTGACCTTGCAGCATGTGGTGGAGGTTCGCAATCCGAGCTTTCAGGTTCCCGAATTCATCGATCTTCTGGCAAAACACAAGGTTGCCGTCGTCTGCGCCGACCATCACGACTATCCGATGTTGCCGGATGTGACGGCTGACTTCGTCTATTGCCGCCTGCAAAAAGGCGAGGACGACATCGAAACATGCTATCCTGAGAAGGATGTAAAAGCCTGGGGCGAACGCTTGAAGACCTATGCTGGAGGTTCGGTACCGGATGACCTTCCGCTGATCGCGCCGGATCGAAGAGCAGAGAAAAAGTCACGCGACGTCTTTGCCTTCTTCATAACCGGCGGCAAGGTCAATGCTCCCAATGGCGCTAAGATGCTGCAAACATTGGTTTGATATTGGTGCGACACACGACGTGTCGCTATCCTGCCAGGGGCTCCTGCGCATCGAAATTGATGGCGGAAAAGGCCGCCGCGATCACTTCCGGGCCCGCACCTGGGCGGGTCGCATCACTCGACAGAATCTGGCGGAACCGGCGCGCACCGGGCAATCCCTGAAACAGCCCTACCATGTGACGGGTGACGTGGTTGAGACGCCCACCATTGGCGATGTAGTCGGCTGCGTAATCCATCATTTTATCTCGCAGCGCCAGCCAGTCAGGCACGCTTTCCGGCGCGCCGTAAATGCGATGATCGACATCCGCGAGGGTGGAGGTGTTGTGATAGGCAGCGCGGCCAAGCATCACCCCGTCCATATGTTTCAGATGCTCTTCGGCCTGATCGAGATCGGTGATTCCACCGTTGATGCCGATAAAAACGTCGGGATTTCGCTGCTTCATCCGGTAGACGAGGTCGTAGTCCAGCGGCGGCACGTCTCTGTTTTCCTTTGGCGACAGCCCCTGAAGCCATGCTTTTCGGGCGTGTACCCAGACTGCGTCGGCGCCCTCTGCCACCACGCGGGCGATGAAATCGGGCAGCACGATCTCAGGGTCCTGATCATCGACACCGATACGGCACTTTACAGTCACCGGCACGGTGGCGACGGATTTCATCGCGGACACGCAGCGCGCAACAGTTTCCGGCTCTCGCATGAGGCATGCACCGAATGTGCCTGATTGAACCCTGTCCGAGGGGCAGCCAACGTTGAGATTGATTTCGTCGTAACCGAAGTCTGCAGCAATCCGCACGGCTTCCGACAGCTTTGCCGGATCGGACCCACCAAGTTGAAGGGCGACCGGATGTTCCTGCACATGATAGCCCAGCAGCTTTTCCCGCTGCCCGTGGATAATGGCGTCCGCCACGATCATTTCGGTGTAGAGCAGCGCATGGCTGGATAGCTGCCGGTGCAGAAAACGGCATCGCGTGTCGGTCCAGTCGATCATCGGTGCGACTGCGAAGATTTTGCCGCCAGTGGCGCGTGCTTTTTGGTACATATCTCGTGAAACCTCTTAACGTCCGGCTTCTATCGCAATGCGCGGGATAATGCCAGTTTTCCCACGCCAGTGTTTTTTGAACTGGAATTCCAGGCAGAATCGAGGGACAACCAAAGACAGAAATCAGGAGCTCACCATGTCCGCGACCGTCATTCCCGTTCCACCATCCGTCCTGTTGCCCGTTGAAGGCAGCAGCGAGACTTTTCCGGTCCGCCGGGTGTATTGCGTGGGGCGGAACTATGCGGACCACGCCATCGAGATGGGTCATGATCCATCGCGCGAACCTCCGTTCTTCTTCCAGAAAAACGCTGAAAACCTTTTGCCCGCGGGCCAGGATTTCCCCTACCCGGCGCTGTCTTCGAACGTCCATTTCGAGGTCGAATGCGTCGTTGCGTTGAAAAGCGGCGGCTCCGACATTATGGTGGAAAACGCGCTCGATCATGTCTGGGGCTATGCCGTCGGCATCGATATGACGCGCCGTGACATGCAGGACACCCTGAAGAAGATGGGCCGTTCATGGGAAGGTGCCAAGGCGTTCGAGGCGTCCGCCCCCGTTTCGCCCCTCGTTCCCGCCTCGAAAATCGGCCACCCGGACAAAGGTGCTGTCTGGTTGGACGTCAACGGCGAGCGAAAGCAGTCCGGCGATCTCGACCAGATGATCTGGAAGACGGCTGAGATCATCGCCGAACTGTCCAAGCTTTTCACGCTGGCTGCTGGAGATGTGATCATGACCGGAACTCCCGCTGGTGTCGGCCCCATCGTCGAGGGTGACGTCATGACGTGTGGCGTGGATGGCGTCGGTGCGCTATCCGTTAAAGTCGTATAACGTAGAGGACAGGCCATGCCGCTTTATCGTCTGGGCGACCGTGCGCCGCAAACCCCTGCCCCTGACCACTACTGGGTCGCGCCCGATGCGAATGTCATCGGGTCCGTCACCATCGGCGAGGATGTCGGCATCTGGTTCGGCGCAACGTTGCGCGGCGATAATGAGCCGATCACCGTTGGGCGCGGCACCAATATTCAGGAAGGCGTGATGGTGCACAGCGATCCCGGCTTTCCGGCCACGATTGGCGAAGGTTGCACCATGGCCACCACGCCATCATTCATGGCTGCACCATTGGCGATAACTCGCTGGTCGGTATGGGTGCCACAGTGCTGAACGGCGCGAAGATCGGCAAGAACTGCCTGATCGGTGCCAATGCGCTGGTTACCGAAGGAAAGGAATTCCCCGACAATTCACTGATCGTCGGGTCACCTGCGCGGGCCATTCGCACGCTTGATGATGCGGCGGTTCAGTCCCTCAAGTCATCCGCCGCCAGGTATGTCGACAACTGGCGGCGCTTTTCCAGAGATTTGCAGCCGCTCTAGGCGGCGCAGGCTTCGCAAAGCCCACGTATTTCGATCGTGGTTTTTTCCGCCTTAAACTTCTGGTTCTTGACCCAATCACCCAGACGATGATCGATTTGGTGATCATGAAATTCCGTGACCTGACCGCAGGCGTTGCAAATGGCGAATGCGACCGTGCCGTGGTGGTGCGTGCAGCAATCCGTTTGCGTATGTGAGCACGCGACGAAAGCGTTGAGGCTCTCCAACCGGTGCACGATGCCGAGTTCGATCAGCTTTTCCAGCGCGCGGTAGACCTGCAAGGGCGCGCGAAAACCACTGTCCCGCAATTTGTCGAGAATAACGTAAGCGCTGAGCGGTGCCTGCGAGCGCGTGAGCGCATCGTAGACCAGAGACTGGTTGCGCGTGAGGTTTAGACTGGTCATGGGCGACCTCCCTGCTCTGCCTTTCGCGCGAATTTGGGCGCAGGCAAGAGACTGAAAATGAACAGCAGAACGGCTGCAACAACGATGGATGGTCCTGAAGGCGTATCGTAATGCAGCGAGCCCATCAACCCGCCAAAGACCGCGACTGCTCCGATGAGCGATGCCAAAACGGCCATGACTTCCGGCGTGGACGAGAAACGACGCGCTGTGGCTGCCGGAATGATGAGCAGCGATGTGATCAGCATGATGCCGACAATTTTCATGGCGATGGCGATGACGAGCGCCATCAGCAGCATGAACAGCAGTTTCGAGCGCTCCGGCCGCATGCCCTCCGCCTCGGCCAGTTCTGCATTGACCGTGGAAGCGAGCAGCGGTTTCCACAAATAGGCAATCGCAACCAGAACGACCACGCCGCCGCCCCATATCAGCTGGATATCCGACACGGTAACCGCCAGAATATCCCCGAATAGGAAAGCCACGAGATCGATACGGACCCAGGTCATGAAGGCCACGATGACCAGCCCGAAGGCAAGCGCCGAATGCGAGAGAATGCCTAGCAGGGCATCCGCAGACAGGGCCTGGCTCCGTTGCAGAAACAACAGGATCAGCGACACCAGGGACGCGACGATAAAGACGCTGACGATCAGATTGATCTGGAACAGCAGCGAGATCGCCACACCGAGCAACGCCGAATGTGCCATCGTATCGCCGAAATAGGCCATGCGACGCCAAACGACGAAACAGCCCAGCGGCCCCGCCATCAGGGCGACACCGATGCCCGCAACCATGGCCCGCACGAAGAAATCGTCAAACATGCTTTGCTCCCGGTACATGAGCCGCGTGCCCGGCATGATGGTGCCCATCGTCGTGATCATGGCCGCAACCGCAGTTGTCCTCGTGCGCGTGGTCGTGATGATGCCCGTCGTGCGGATGGCAATGGTCCGTCACGGATCCATCGGCATGTTGTACGCGTCCATCGGGCAGATGCGTATGGTCGTGATCGTGGCTGTAAACGGCAAGTCCACGTCCCGCAGCGCCACCGAACAGACGCATATATTCCGGACTCTGGCTGACCACCTGTGGTGTGCCACGGCAGCAGACGTGGCCGTTCAGGCAGATCACGGTATCGGTTTCCGCCATCACGACATGCAGATCATGCGAGATCAGCAAAATGCCGCAGCCGGTGGTGTTGCGAATGGTTTTGATAAGGTCGTAAAGGGCGATCTCGCCGGAAAAATCCACCCCCTGCACGGGCTCATCCAGCACAAGCAAATCCGGTTTGCGAGCCACGGCCCGCGCCAGCAACGCACGCTGAAATTCGCCGCCCGAGAGATGCTGCACTTCGGCCCTGGCCAGATGCAAAATGCCGGTTGCGTCGAGTGCGGCGTCGATTTCGCGGGCGGGCAATTGTCCGGTCAGCGTCATCAACCGCCGAACGGTCAGCGGCATGGTCCAGTCAACGGAAAGCTTCTGCGGCACATAGCCGACCTTCAACCCGGCGATGCGCTCGACATGTCCTTCATCTGGCTTCAGCACACCGGTCGCCATTTTCGCGCTGGTGGATTTGCCGGATCCGTTGGGGCCGATCAGCGTGACGATCTCGCCTCTGCCCACGGAAAACTCCACGCCACGCACCAGCCAGCGCCCCGCGCGCTGCACGCCAGCGTTGGAAAGAGAGACCAGTTTTCCGTCGGTTTTGACCGGAGAGTGAAGCATGTATTTTTCCGTTTGTCGGTGTTGCACATGGCTATCGCATACGTTATAGCGTTACGCAACATATGTAATAACATAACATATCCATACAAGTGGAGCATACCGCATGAAAACAATCGCCACCCTTCTTCTCGCCTCCGCAGCCATGATCGCATCGTCCAACGCCATGGCCGCGCCGAATGTGGTGGTTTCTATCAAACCTATTCATTCTCTCGTCGCGGCCATCATGCAGGGTGTCGGCGAACCGACATTGATCGTGGAAGGCGGCGCGTCTCCCCATACCTATTCGCTGAAGCCATCCAACGCGCGGGCTATCGAAGGCGCGGATGTTATCTTCTGGGTGGGTGACGGTCTTGAGAAGTTTCTGGAAAAGCCGCTTCATTCGCTGGCTGGCAAGGCTACGGTCATTGAGCTTGACGATGCGAAGGGCGTCGAGAAACTGCCGTTCCGTGAGGGTGGCCCTTTCGAGGCGCACGACCATGGTGAGCACGAAGGCCATGACCATGCAGAGGGTGACGACCACAAGCATGAGGAAGAGCATGCTCATAATCACAGCCACGACGACGGCCATGATCACGATGAGGGTGAGTATGACATGCACCTGTGGCTCGATCCGACCAATGCGAAAGCCATGGCCGTCGAAATCGAGAAGACCTTGATCACCGCCGATCCCGGCAATGCGAAGACCTATCAAGACAACACCCTGAAACTGGTGGATAAGCTCGACGCGCTGGATGCTGAGATTACAGCGAACGTTGCCCCCATCAAGGACAAACCCTTCGTCGTATTCCATGATGCCTACCAATATTTCGAACATCGCTACGGCGTGAAGACAGCCGGTTCGATTACCGTCAGCCCGGAGACCATTCCGGGTGCTGACCGCATCAAGCAGATTCATGCCAAGGTAAAGGAACTGAATGCGACCTGCGTCTTCGCAGAACCGCAGTTCGAGCCGAAGCTGGTCAATGTCGTCATCGAAGGTACGAATGCGAAGTCGGGCACGCTCGACCCGGAAGCAGGCACACTGGATGCCGGTCCCGATCTGTATTTCAAGCTGATGCGTGGCATCGCGACATCGCTAAAAGATTGCCTATCCTAAGATCGACTTTGTGAAGGGTGGCTTACGCCGCCCTTCATTTTGCCCAAAGATGTAATACTATTACAATGGAGTGCCACTATGACTGGGAAATTGCCCGTTACCGTTCTCTCTGGATTTCTGGGCGCTGGAAAAACCACGCTTCTCAATCATATCCTCGGGAACCGTGAGGGACTGCGCGTTGCGGTGATCGTCAACGATATGAGCGAAGTCAACATCGACGCCGCCTTGATCCGCGATGGCGGCGCCAATCTCTCCCGCACACAGGAACAGCTTGTCGAGATGACCAATGGATGCATCTGTTGCACGCTGCGTGATGATCTTTTGAACGAGGTCAGGCAATTGGCCGAGCAGGACAGGTTCGATTATCTGCTGATTGAATCAACGGGCATCGCTGAGCCCCTGCCCGTGGCTGCTACCTTCGATTTTCGTGATGAGAACGGCCAGAGCCTTTCCGATGTTGCCAAGCTCGATACGATGGTGACGGTGGTGGATTGCGCCAATTTGCTGAAAGATTATGGATCGGCAGATTTTCTGGCCGATCGTGGCGAGACGGCGGGAGATGGCGACAGCCGCACGTTAGTGGACCTGCTGGTTGAGCAGATCGAATTTGCAGACGTGGTCGTGCTGAACAAGGTATCCACCGCCACAGCTGCTGAGCGCGATGCTGCAAGAAAGATCGTCATCGGCCTCAACCCGGATGCAAAACTCATCGAGACGGATCATGGCAATGTCGACCTGAAGGCCGTTCTGGGCACAGGACTATTCGATTTCGCTGAGGCGGAAACCCATCCCCTGTGGTTCAAGGAGTTGCACGGCTTCAAGGGTCACATGCCGGAAACGGAAGAATACGGCATCCGCTCCTTCGTCTACCGCGCGAAGCGTCCATTCGACCCCGCCCGTTTTCACGCCTTCATCAACCGGGATTGGCCGGGCGTGATCCGAGCCAAAGGTTTCTTCTGGCTCGCAACACGACCTGATCATGTCGGAGAGATCAGTCAGGCGGGTGCCTTGGTAAAAACGGGTAAGATGGGACTGTGGTGGTCATCCGTTCCTAAGAAGCACTGGCCGGAAGACCCGGGCTTTGCGCGCATGCTGGCGCCTTATATGGATGACACATGGGGAGACCGGCGACAGGAAATCGTGTTCATCGGCGCAGACCCAATGAGTGAAGCCGAACTCCGACTGGCGCTGGATGCGTGCCTGATCGACGCGGCGACCTTTACGCCGAAGGCCTGGCGTTCGCTCACCGACCCCTTCCCCGATTGGAACAGGCGGGCGGCATGACGATGAGGACACCAGCCTCACGTTTTCAATGCGCTGCCGTGACGGATGACACGATCCCCGGAAACGACTGCGGCCATGGATATGATCCATGGCCGCAGGAGCAAGTTTCGGGTGATTTAGCGCGCGTTGGACAGGCCGATAATGAGGCCGTTCACGGCGTTGATCAGCAGATACTGATTGTCGACGCGCACCCAACGCTGGCCACGACCGGGCTCTCTCAGGTTATGCCGACGATAATCGCGGCGATCAACAAAGTGGCGGCGATCCTTCGCCGCTAGGCGCTGGCCACGGTCCCAACGATGCTTCTTGATGATCACCTTCTTGGTGGTGACCGTCCGTTCCATCGTTCGGTGGCCAGGACGGTCGTCATGGCGGCTCTGCGCTTGAGCGGCCAGGGGAGCAGCAAGCACGGTAGCGGCAAGAAGGATGGAGAAGATCTTTTTCATCGATGTTTCCTTTCGTGAAGTGATGGACAGACCATATCGTCACAACAATGAACGGAAACTGAATTTAGAAATTACAAATCCGTAATGATCGCAGCCATTTAGATCGATCAATTAAAGTTCATAATCAGTATTTGGTGAAAAAGCCGCCCCGGATTGTGCCGGGGCGACTTCAATTTCACTTTGCCCGCTCTGCGGATTTGGCCCAGAGGTTGATATCGGCGTCCTTCGCAAAACCATCGATTTCGGCCAGTTCTTCGGCGGTGAAATCGAGTTTATCTAGCGCCTTCACACAATCTTCCACCTGCTCTGGGCGGCTGGCACCGATGAGCGCAGTGGTAATGCGGCCACCTCTCAACACCCAGGCAATGGCCATTTGCGCCAGGGTCTGTCCGCGGCGTTCGGCAATGGCGTTCAGCCCGCGAATGTTCTCGATGTTGCGTTCATTGAGGAAGGCCGGGTTCAGCGACTTGCCCTGGCTGGCGCGGCTGGCATCCGGCACGCCGCCAAGATATTTCGCCGTCAGCATGCCCTGCGCCAACGGCGAGAAGACGATGGAGCCGATGCCGAGTTCTTCCAGCGTATCGACGAGACCGTCTTCTTCGATCCAGCGATTGATCATCGAGTAGCTGGGCTGATGAATGATGCAAGGCGTGCCCAGCTCTTTCAGAATCGCCGCAGCCTCACGCGTCCGCTGCGAATTGTAGGAGGAAATCCCGACATAAAGCGCCCTACCCGATCGAACGATGTGATCGAGCGCGCCGCAGGTTTCCTCAAGCGGCGTATCGGGGTCGAAACGGTGGGAATAGAAAATATCGACGTAATCCAGACCCATGCGCTTCAGGCTCTGGTCGCAGGAAGAAATCAGATACTTGCGGCTGCCCCATTCGCCGTATGGACCCGGCCACATGTTGTAACCAGCCTTGGACGAGATGACCAACTCATCTCGATAGCCAGAAAAATCCGTTCTCAGGATTTCGCCGAATGCCGTTTCCGCGCTGCCGGGAGGCGGACCGTAATTGTTGGCAAGATCGAAATGGGTGATGCCAAGATCGAATGCCTTGCGGCAAATCGCCTGCTTCGTCGCATGCGGCGTGTCATTGCCGAAATTGTGCCAGAGGCCCAGCGAAATCGCCGGAAGCTTCAGTCCCGTCTTGCCGCAGTGATTGTATTTCATGGACGCGTAACGGTTCTCAGCCGGTTGCCAAGCCATGGATATTCCTCCCTATGATGGATTTCAGCCTTCGTGAAAATGTGAAGGCTCTGGTTCTGTTGGTGGTCAAGCTAAAGACAAGTCGGCCCCGTTTCAACCTTGCGATTGAGACGAAAAGAGGTCGAAAATCCTGAAGTTTGGACGCGACATCGTTGCCGTATCCTTCGGTGAAAACACGATACGCCGCGTTTCTCCGGCCGCGAGGTCAAAGAGATTGTCGGAATACCGGCCTTCCATATCAGCCTCGATCATCACGAACAGCGCAAGGCCGCTGGTGGTGACCTCTATTTCGAACTGCCCGTCATCAAGCGCGCCAACCGAGTGGTCGAGGCCGGATGGTTGCAGGTCCAAAGCCTTGTAGGTATCGAGCACATGGTGGCCCTCACCCGTCATGCCGTTGGACGCAATGAAATTCCACGACAGCAGCGCACCCACCGGCAGTTGTCCAAGATCGACTTCCGCCATAACAACCGCTGCGTCTGGTCCGCAGCTTCCGCTGGCGGATTTGAGCGGGGTGCGCATCCCATCGGTCGAAAGCGCAAAAATGTTCATATCGATGTCCACCGTCTCCGCCGTGTCGTTGACGGTGGAAAAGCGGACGGTCTTGCCGTTTTCGGACGGAATGGCCGAAACCGTCACAGGCTGGAAGAAACGGCGGGCCGCGTAATGCAGCGCTTTCCAGCTGCCGCCGTAATCAAGGCTGGACCAGGATGCGACCGGCCATGTGTCGTTGAGCTGCCAATAGAGTGTGCCCATGCAATGCGGTTTCAGCGAGCGCCAATATTCCACCGCCGTCTTGATGGCGAGTGCCTGCTGAACCTGACTGATGTAGACGAAATTCGGGAAGTCTTTCGGGAACCGGAAATAGCGGAACATGGTGCCCGCGATACGCTCGTTGCCACCCGCATTCTTCTGATGCAGCTCGATCACCGGCGACGAGATATTCATGTCCTTTTCGTCGGCATAGGTGCCGATGACCGGCATGGAGGTGTAGGACTGGAAACCGAATTCCGAGCAGAAGCGCGGCTTGACCGCACGGTAATTGTCGAAGGATTTGTTCTCGTGCCAGACGGACCAATAGTGCATGTCGCCTGAACCGTCCGAATGCCAGGCATCGCCGTAGTCCATATAACCGGATGCCGGGCTGGAGGGCCACCATAGCGATGATGGTGCGGCCTTCTTCAGCGCTTTCTCGATTGTCCGGTTCAGCCGGTCATAGGCGACCAGATAACGGTCGCGATTGTCGCGGGATTGATCGAACCATGTGAGCGCACCGACAAGCTCATTGTCACCGCACCAGAGCGCGATGGACGGATGCGAGAACAGGCGCTTGACCTGATAGGTGACTTCCTGCTCCACATTGTCCAGAAAGTCGTCGGTGCAGGGGTAGAGATTGCAGGCAAACATGAAGTCCTGCCACACCATAAGACCCATCCGGTCGCAGAGGTCGTAAAACCAGTCCTGCTCATAAAAGCCACCGCCCCAGACGCGGATCATGTTCATATTGGCTTCGACCGCCGAACACAAAAGGTCCTCGGTCTTTTCACGGCTGCTGAGCGAATGCAGCGCGTCGGCGGGAATCCAGTTCGCGCCTCGGCAGAAAATCTCGCGCCCGTTGATGCGGAACGCAAAGCGGCTCCCCGCCTCATCCTTATCCGTCAGCAGTTCCACTGTTCGAAAACCGATCTGCCGCGTCACGGTTTCATCCGGTAGCTCGACAGTCAGTGTGTAAAGCGATTGCTCGCCGCTGCCCGCTGGCCACCACAGCTTCGGGTTCTCAACGAAGAAAACATGCCGCACCACAGTTTCTCCAGCACCGACGCCGCAGTCCAGCCGCAGCCGTTCATCACCGAGAGAAAGGTGGATGGGCAGACTGGCGGCGGCTTTCGCATGGAGCGTCAGCTCCACATGCAGTTCCACCCCGCCATCGACGTGGTGCTGCGTGGTCGTGAGATGTTCGATCCGCGCCGTATCCAGACGCCGCAGCGCGATAGTGCCATAGAGCCCGAGCGGCGCCAGCGCGATGTTCCAGTCCCAGCCAAAGTGGCATTGCGGCTTGCGCAGCATATTGCCATGCGGGATGGGTGAGTTGCCGGGATGAT
Organism: Agrobacterium sp. lyk4-40-TYG-31; assembly: GCF_030209855.1. Classification (NCBI taxonomy): domain Bacteria; kingdom Pseudomonadati; phylum Pseudomonadota; class Alphaproteobacteria; order Hyphomicrobiales; family Rhizobiaceae; genus Agrobacterium; species Agrobacterium sp. lyk4-40-TYG-31. The sequence goes on along the minus strand of NZ_JARVRE010000020.1, from coordinate 12,491 downwards.
ACGGGACGTAGAACGGCTGCGCAGCCTGACGCTCGGCACCCGCCTTGATGCTGGAATGGAAATGAATCCGAATGACGTTTTCGCCCTGCACCAGCGCGTTGGAGACATCAGGGCGATAGCGGCGGAAGCAATTGTCGGCGGAAAGCACAGGCGTATCGTTGACGAACACGACCGCGACCGTATCGAGATAATCGATGTCCAGATACCAGTCCGCATCGGCGTGATCGACGTAAAAGCGGCGCTCTATCACCCAGTCGCGATGCGCCACCCACTGCACGTCGTTCTCGTTGCGTCCGAAATAGGGGTCGGGAATGATCTCCGCTTTTCGCAACGCCGTGTGCACATCGCCTGGAATGGTGATCGTGGTGGAATGCTCTCCATCATCCATCGCCAGTGTCCATTCACCCGAGAGGTCGATTACAACGTCGCTTGCGTAGGAGGATGTCATGCTCATGCCCTGTCATTCGATTTTCAGCGGGTGGAGAACGGTGAGATAGCGCTTCAAACGGGCAGTCAACCGAAACTCGGATGGCTTCCAAGAAACGACAGATATCCTCCTGATGGCAACGTTACCGGAAAATTTTCCGACCGTCACGGGTTGGCGGAAAGATTGTTTTGGCGACGATAACTCTTGAAGAAAAACATATCATTCTTAAAACATATCAGTTATTTATTGAAGTTTTTTAATTCTCTCTGTCACCGATTTTTGTGTGATCGTTCTTCAAATTATCACAGATGAAAATGCGCATCTAACACGCTCAGCGCCAAGAATATCTGTTTTGAAACTGCATCGTTGCAGTTTTTCTCATCTACACGTCGTCACCCACAGTCTCCATGCTTTGCAATCCTAGAAAAGCGAACTACCATATGAGCCAGCGATGTATGGTGAGTGTCGACATGAATGACAGCATAAAATCTGAAACGAACGGACAGAAGCTTCCCGGCTACGAGCGCCCGACACTCAAGACGATTGCCTACATGACCGGGCTTGGTATCACCACCGTCTCGCGTGCTCTGAAAGATGCTCCCGATATCGGCGCAGAGACCAAGGAGCGAGTGCGTCAGGTTGCCCAGCAGATCGGCTATCAACCGAACCGCGCGGGCGTGCGTCTGCGGACCGGCAAGACCAACGTCATCGCTCTGGTGCTGAGTGTAGACGAAGAGTTGATGGGTTTCACCACGCAGCTGGTGTTCGGTATTACCGAAGTGCTGTCCAACACGCAGTATCACCTCGTTGTCACGCCACACACCCACGCCAAAGACCCGATGATTCCGATCCGTTATATTCTCGATACCGGGTCAGCCGATGGCGTGATCATTTCGAAGTTACAGCCGGATGACCCGCGTGTTCGCTTCATGACGGAGCGCAACATGCCCTTCGCGACCCACGGTCGAACCGATATGGGCATAGAGCATCCCTTTCATGATTTTGACAATGAAGCTTACGCCTATGAGGCGGTGAAGCGGCTGGCGCAGTGCGGGCGAAAGCGCATCGCCGTGCTTCTGCCACCGACACAGTTTTCATATCACGATTTCGCGCGGCGTGGGATCGAGCGGGGCCTCAAAGATTTCGGGCTCAGTGAATTTCCGCTGCATGGCATCATCAGCAACGACACGCCCCTCGACCAGATCAAGGAGGTCAGCCGCACGCTGATGAGCCAACCAGATTATCCAGACGGGCTCGTCTCAATCAGCGGCACGTCCACCATCGCCTTCGTGGCAGGTGTCGAAGAAACCGGCAAGAAGGTCGGCACGGATATCGACGTCGTGTCCAAGCAGTCGGCAGACTTCCTGAACTGGCTGCGCCCGGAAATCCATACGGTGAACGAGGATATCAAGCTGGCAGGCCGTGAACTGGCCAAGGCGCTGCTGGCGCGCATCGATGGAAAGTCGGTAGACGGATTGCAGACGCTCAGCCAACCGGTCTGGTCCAGCCGCGCTCCGAAATTCGGTGCATAGCAAAAGGCCCGCTTGACGCGGGCCTTCCTGTTTTACTTTCCGAAGATGTCGAGACCGCTGCCCCACGGGCCGTGCGGCTTGTCCACACCGTCGGTGCGCTCGAAACCATGCGCGCCGAAGAAGTCGCGCTGCGCCTGAATGAGATTGGCGCTGCCACGGGCACGGCGGTAGGCATCGAAATAACCTAGGGCAGACGCGAGCGCCGGAACCGGCAAGCCGGAGAGAACGGCATGCGAGACCACGCGACGAAGCGGAGCATCCGTGTCTTTCACCATCTGCGAAAAAGCTGGCGTCACGATCAGGTTGGCAACATGCGGGTCCTTGGTGAAGGCCGATGTGATTTCATCCAGGAACTGCGAACGGATGATGCAGCCAGCGCGCCAGATGCGGGCGATGGTCGGCATCGGCAGATCCCAGCCAAATTCCTTGGAGGCAGCCGCCATGACAGCAAAGCCCTGCGCATAGGCGCCGATCTTCGCTGCCAGCAGTGCACTTTCCAGATCAGCGATGAATGCCTTTTTGTCAGCAGGCGCAGGCAGCGCCTTCGGCAGGCCGAGAATGTTTTCAGCCGATTCGCGCTCGGTCTTCTGCGAAGACAGGATGCGGGCTGCAACAGCGGCTTCTATAGCCGTGGCGGCAACGCCCATGTTCTGCGCTTCGATGACCGACCACTTGCCGGTGCCCTTCTGGCCAGCTTTGTCGAGAATGAGATCAACCATTGGCTTGCCGGTGATCGGGTCTGCGGCGCGCAGAACCTTTTCGGTGATTTCGATGAGGTAGGAGTTCAGGCGACCCTTGTTCCACTCACCGAAAACATCGGCGATTTCGGCAGCGCTGAGGTTCAGGCCATCACGCAGAATGCCATAGATTTCGGCAATCATCTGCATGTCGGCATATTCGATGCCGTTATGGATGGTCTTGACGAAGTGGCCTGCGCCGTCATTGCCGAGCCAAGCTACGCATGGATCATTGTCGTACTTGGCGGAGATGGAGGTCAGAACCTTCTCGACGCGCTTCCAGCTGTCTTCCGTGCCGCCAACCATGATGGATGGACCGTGGCGCGCACCTTCTTCACCACCGGATACACCCATGCCGATAAAGGTCAGGTCGGTATCCTTGAGCGTGTCGAAGCGACGGATCGTATCGCGGAAATTCGCATTTCCGGCGTCGATCATGATGTCGCCCTTTTCGAGGTACGGCTTCAGAATTTCCATCTGCTGATCGACCGGCTCACCGGCCTTGATCATGATGATGATGGGGCGTGGCGGGCGGATGGCTGCGACGAACTCTTCGATGGTTTCGCAAGGAATGATCTGGCCCTGCAACTCGCCAGCATCTGCGTAAAATTTCTTCGTGACTTCCGGGGTTCGGTTGAAAACAGCAATCTTGTTGCCTTTTTCTGCGATGTTGAGCGCGAGGTTGGACCCCATTACGCCAAGACCGATCAAACCGATTTCTGCCTGTTCCACGGATGTATCTCCAAATTGCTTTTAACGGCGATGTTGTGGCACTCTAATGTGAAAACGGCAAGGCTAGCGGGAACTGAAACGATTATATTTTGATGACGCAAGTCAGCTTTTCAGACGGCGCCCCAACGCAAGGATCAAAGGCCGGGCCTATCATCTCCATCATCCAGCGCCCGCCATGCGGCACCATCCATATCGTCATACTGACCGCTTTTGAGCGACCACATGAAGGCAAGAAGACCCAGAGCCCCCAGCAGAAGCGCGACCGGTATCAGGAAGATCAGCATATTCATGCGAAGCTCATCTCCGGGGTTTTGTTTTCGACGTCATTCACGTCAGACTTATCCGCACCATTGAGCCGCAGGGCGTTGACGACCACAATGATCGATGATGTCGACATGGCGATGGCGGCAATCATCGGCGTCGCATAACCGGCGAGTGCAATCGGCACCGCGATGATGTTGTAACCAATTGCCAGCGCGAAATTCTGGCGGACCAACCGGCCTGCCTTGCGCGACGTATCGACCGCAAAAGCGACCGAGCGCAGATCGGTGCGCATGAACACGAAGTCAGCCGCCTGCCTGCCAATGTCGGCAGCCGTGGCCGGTGCCATCGAAACATGCGCGGCGGCCAGCGCCGGTGCATCGTTGATGCCATCCCCCACCATCAAAACCTTGCGCCCTTCCGCCGCCAGTGCCGCGCAGCGCCCTGCCTTTTCCGCAGGCGTCAACGCACCATTCCAGACGGCAATACCAATACGCTGCGCCAGCACGGCGACTGCGGTTGGTCGGTCGCCAGAGACGATCTCGGCGGAAAAGCCTGCTGCGGATAGTTGTGCAATCGTCGCTGCGACACCCGGACGTATCATGTCTTCGAACTGAAAACTCGCGAGCTCTCGACTGTCCAGCGATAAGACGACTTCGGAGGTGGAGCGCAGATCGCCCGCCTCATTCCGCGCATCACAAGCAAAACGTCTGTTGCCGAGGCGGTAGGTGCCGGAGGAAGACGTTGCCTCGATGCCCGAGCCGGGAATTTCCGTTACATCGGTAAAGACAGGCAATGGCCCGCGCACTGCACGGTGCAGCGTCTGCGACAACGGATGACGTGAGTTTGCGGCGATACCGGCGGCGATAGCCATCGTTTCGGAAGCGATGCTCGATGCGTTCACCAGCCGTGGTTGACCCAGCGTCAAGGTCCCCGTCTTGTCGAATAGCGCAGTGTCGGCCTCTGCCAACCTTTCCATGGCGGAACCATCCTTGACCATGATGCCGTGTTTGAACAGCCGTCCGGCGGCCACCACTTGCACAACGGGCACGGCAATGCCCAGCGCGCAGGGGCAGGTGATGATCAGCACAGCAATGGCAATCAACATCGCCTGCTTCCAGTCTCCACCGAAAACACCCCAGGCCACGAAGGAGGTCAGTGCCAGAAGGTGGACGACCGGGGAGTAATATTGCGCGGCGCGGTCTGCCAGACGGCGATAACGCGCCCTACCCCCTTCAGCCGCTTCCATCAGGCCGATGATTTCGGACAGGAAGGAATCGCGAGACAGCGCCGTCGCTTCCATGATGAGCGGCCCGGTCAGATTGAGCGTTCCGGCCTGAATATCATCTCCCACCCGCACCACGCGCGGTGCGCTTTCACCATTGGCAATGGATACGTCCAGATCGCTGTTCCCGCTGATAACGCGGCCATCCACGGGCACCCGGTCGCCAGCAGCAATCGCAATGCGGTCGCCCGGCACGATCTCGGTCACGGCCCGATACTCCCTGATGCCGTCATCCAGAAGAACGGTCGCACCACGGGGTGACAGTCGTGCCAGCCCGGCAATGGCAGACCGCGCCTTGTCGCGCATGACATGGTCCAGCGTGCGGCCGATCAGCAGGAAGAACAGCAGCGATACGGTTGCATCGAACCAGGCATGTTCGCCGCTGTGTATCGTCTCCCAGATCGAGACACTGTAGGAAAGTGTGATGGCCAGCGCGATTGGGACATCCATGTTCGTCCGGCGATGCTTCAGCGCATTGTAAGCCGATTGATAGAAGAAGCGGCCACCATAGATCAGCGCCGGTGCGGCAATCAGCGCCGAGAGCCAGTGGAACATGTCACGCGTGGAAGCATCAGCGCCAGACCACACGGAAATCGACAGCAGCATGATGTTGACGGCGGCAAAGCCGGTCAGCCCGACAGCGCGGATCAGCTGATTGCGCATCTCGTCCGCCGTGTCTTGACCAGATCCGAACAGATGCGTCTCGTAACCTGTCGATGCCACCGCCTGCGCCAGATCGGCCGGATTGGTTTTGATACCATCGACCTCCTCATTCCAGACAATGGAAATGCGTTTCGAGGACAGGTTGACGCGGGCGCGCTCCACCTGCGGCATGGTGGTCAAGGCCGTTTCGAGGGTGACGATGCAGGCACCGCAATAGACGCCGGGCACGGCAAGATCGGTCTGCCGCAACCCCTGCCCCAGATCACGGCTGGACAGCATCAGCTCTTCCGAAGACGGCAGGGCCTTTTTCAGCCCCGCCTGTTCAAGCGCAATCTCGGTTCCGGGCGCGCAGCAGCTCATCTCACGCCTCCCGCCACATCGATCCGGGTGCCCTCATGCACGATGATTTTTCCGTCCTTCAAGGCCGTCGCTTCGACAATCCAGTCACCAGCGGCCAGCTCGTGCTGGGCGCTGAACAGATTGATCGTCTGCTTCGCCAGCGGCAGCGTGAAGTCCTGATGCTCACCAACCGGGCGGCGAAAATTAAGCGTGACGGTGTCGGTATCGATGGCTCCCCTCTGAGGGTGCGACACGTCGTAGGTCACCACATTTCCATCGATATGAAGCTTGCCGACAATGCCGCTGGCTGCGCGGGCCTTGGCCGCTTCCGCCTTGCCGTTAAACTGCTGGCTGGCGACGTAGGTGTTTTGCACCACCAGCCCGCTCCAGCTCGTCACCGCATTCCAGGCCATCGTCACATTCACCGAAATGATTGTGCCGAAGAACAGGAGCATGATGGTCAGCATGTGCCAGCCGGTGAAGGTGAAGCCCGGCTTTTCGCGATGTTCAGCGCTCATTTCTTCGCTCCCGGCCCGTTGAAGACGGCCCTGTAGTGTGCAGTTTCGGAATATTGGTCATCGACCGCTATGAATTGAAAATCTTCGGATGCGCGGTAAGCGGTGCCGTTCGGCATGGTGACGAACACCCGCAGGCTGGTGACTTCATCCGGCTTCGCGTCGATGGTGAATGTGCGGGCGGGCGTGTCAGCGATGCCATTGATCTTCATGACCGCGTCTGGAAGCCCTTCAAGCGACAGGGTGATGCTGCGTGGCTGGGCAATCATGTTCAGCAGCCGAACGGTGTAGCCGTTGCGGATTGAGCCGTCTGATTCCATCACATATTGCGGGTTGCGATCATGCAGCACATTGACCGACAGCCGCTCCCGCGTCGCCAGCGTCACGAGCATGACGACACCCACCAGGCACCAGACCGTCAAATAAAACACGGTGCGCGGACGAAAGATGATGCGCCAGTCGAAGTGCCTGACGGCCTCCACGAAACGTCCATCCGGTTTGCGGACATTCGATGGACGTATCGCGTACGCGCCGTCACCCGTCGCCAGCGCCATGTTCGATTCGTATTCGGCAAGCGTCGCATAGGCGATAAGGCCGCGTGGCTTCGACAGCTTGTCCATCACGCTATCGCAGGCATCGATGCACAGCGCGCAGGTAATGCACTCCATCTGCTGCCCGTCTCTAATATCAATCCCCATGGGACAGACAGCGACGCAGGCATTGCAATCCACGCAATCACCAACGGGTTCACCGGCGGCCATGGCCTTCTTGGCATGGCGCGAACGTGGTTCTCCACGCCAGTCATTATAGGTCACGACAAGCGAATGCTCATCCAGCATCGCGCCCTGAATACGGGGCCATGGGCACATATAGGTGCAGACCTGTTCGCGCATCAGCCCACCCAGAATGTACGTCGTCGCCGTCAGGGTCGCTACGGTGTAATAGGCGATCATTGCGGCATCGCCGGTCAGAAACTGCATGACAAGCGTTGGCGCGTCGGCAAAGTAGAAAATCCAAGCGCCGCCGGTTAGAACACCGATAATGAGCCAGATCGCGTGCTTGACCACGCGCTTGCGAATCTTCGTCAATGTCCACGGACCGGCATCCAGCTTCATCCGTGCATTTCTGTCGCCTTCGATAAAGCGCTCTACGACGAGAAAAAGATCGACCCACACGGTCTGCGGGCAGGTATATCCGCACCATGCGCGCCCGACTGCGGAGGTCAGCAGAAACAACCCAAAGCCCGCCATGACCAGCAGCCCGGCAACGTAGAAGAATTCCTGCGGCCATATCTCGATGAAGAAAAAGTAGAAACGGCGGCTGGCGATATCGATCAGAACCGCCTGATCCGGCGCGTAGGGTCCGCGATCCCACCTGATCCATGGCGTCAAGTAATAGATGCCGAGCGTGATGAGCATGACGATCCATTTGAACTGTCGAAACCGGCCCTCTGCACGTTTGGGAAAGATCTTCCTGCGCGCTTCATAAAGTGGCTGTCGGACCTTTGCGGAATTGACAGGCTCGGCATTCAGTCTTTGAACCGCATCCGCGCCATCGCCATTTTTATCCGCCGTGTATATGTTCATGGTCATGCATGTCCGGTTTCTTCCTTTGCGTTTTGGCACTTCGCCGGGCAATCATCCTTGACTTAGGTCAAGTGAGGACAAAGTGGCGCAGCCGGAAACACGCGCTGTAAGGAGGCAGAAATGACCGTCATGACCGCACGCATCGTCCACATCTCGGTCAAACGTCCATGGAGAGAGGTTTATGCCTACGCGTCTGATGCGTCGCGAATGCCTGAATGGGCAGCAGGGCTGGCCAGTGGGCTTGAGCAGCGCGGCGATGTGTGGATTGCGTCCGGCCCGCTTGGTGATGTTCGGGTCAAGTTCGCGGAACCGAACGACTTCGGCGTCATCGATCACGTCGTCACGATGCCCGATGGGCTGGAGGTTTATAACGCGCTGCGAGTCACGCCCAATGGTGATGGCGCGGAGGTGGCATTCACGGTTCTCAAGCTGCCCGGCATGGGAGATGCCGAGTTTGAGCGCGATGCCGCAACGGTACTTGCGGATTTAAAGGCGTTGAAGGGGATTTTGGAGGGTAAGTGAGTCAGGCTCACACCTCACTGACGTCATCCTCGGGCTTGTCCCGAGGATCCAATCACGTCTCCAAAATTGCTACGTAGCAGATGCTCGGGACAGGCCCGAGCATGACGTCGGGGGAACATCAAAGCAGCGCATTTAACTTGGCAACGGGCCCCCCTACTCCCCACCACCCAGCGAGTGTACAAACAACGTCAGTTGCTTGACCGTCGTATCGCCAAGGCGCTCACCCCAGGCGGGCATCACACCATGCTTGGGTGCGCGTATCTGGGCGATAATCCCATCCTCACCGTGTGATTTCAGCCAGATGGCGTCGGCAAGGTTCGGGGCGCCCATATCGCGGTTACCCTTGGCATCGTCACCATGACAGGATGCGCAATTGTCAGCAAAGAGTTTCGCGCCTGGCTCCACCATGGATGGATCGCGCGGCGTTCCCGTCAGGCTGACGACATAGGCGGCGACTTCACGAATTTCCTCTGGTTTCAGCATTTCACCAAAGGCTGGCATTTCCGAGATGCGTGTGTCGGCATCTTCGGCAAAACGAATACCGTGGGTGATCGTGGTATGGATGTCGTTGACGTTACCGCCCCACAGCCAATCGTCGTCGTTGAGGTTGGGATAGCCGTTACCGCCCTCCGCGCCTGAACCGTGGCACTGGATGCAGTTGATCTTGAAGGCTGCGGCACCACCGGCGACGGCGAACTGCATGAGTTCGCCGTTTTTTTGAATGTCCTCCAGCGAAGACGACGCGATCTTCTCCAGGTAAACAGTCTGCGCCGATTTCGCATCGGCGGTTTCAGCCACGAAATCAGCACGGCTGTGCCAGCCAAGAAGACCTTTCGTGGAACCGCTGATCAGCGGCCATGCGGGATAAGCGATGGTATAGCCGATGGCCCAGACGATGGTGGCGTAGAAGGTCCACACCCACCAGCGCGGCATCGGGTTGTTCAGTTCGCGGATGCCATCCCACTCGTGACCGGTGGTCTCGACGCCGCTGATATCGTCAATGTGTTTATCGGACATGATCAGTCCTCCCTGAGCGGAATGCTGGCGGCATCGTCGGCCGATGTCTTGGAGCCGGGTCTCAGCGTGAAGACAACGACACCTGCGAAAAAAAGGGTCATGACAAGCAGGCCCCAGCTATCGGCGAAGTGGCGCATGGCGGTGTAGGTTTCCATGGCGTTTCTCCTCAGCGATAACCGGCGGCATCGTCATAGGTCGAGAAATCGACCAGCGTGCCGAGCATTTGCAGATAGGCGACCAGCGCATCCATTTCGGTGACCTTGGTCGGGTCACCATCGAAATCGCCGATCTTCGCTTTCGGGTAGCGTGCCTCCAGCGCCGTCGTATCGGCATTGGGGTCGGCCTGCGCTTTCAGGTCGGCTGCCGCGTTTTCGATCATCTCGTCGCTATAGGGCACACCGACGGCGCGGTTGGCCTTCAGCTCCATAGATGCATCGGGAACCTTGAGCGGTGTCGTCTTGAGAAAGGAATAGCTCGGCATCACCGATTCCGGCACCACGGCCCGTGGTTCGCTCAGGTGCTGAACGTGCCACTCGTTGGAGTAGCGACCACCGACGCGGGCCAGATCCGGCCCCGTGCGTTTGGAGCCCCACTGGAATGGATGGTCGTACATGCTTTCCGCTGCAAGGCTGTAATGGCCGTAACGCTCGACCTCATCGCGGAAAGGCCGGATCATCTGGCTGTGACAGGTGTAGCATCCTTCACGGATGTAGATGTTCCGCCCGGCCAGCTCCAGCGGCGCATAGGGGCGCATGCCCTCCACTTTCTCGATGGTGTTTTCGAGGTAGAACAGCGGCGCGATCTCGACGATGCCGCCGATGGCGACGACGACGAGAGAACCAACGAGAAGCAGGGTGGCGTTTCGTTCGATGACGCCATGTTTGTCAAGAATGGACATGGTTGGTTCTCCTTATTCCGCTGGCTGCAGCTTGGGCGTAGCGCTCTTGAAGCCCGCCTCTTCGCGCTGGTAGCCGAGAATTGTCATGGTGACGTTGTAGGCCATGATCAGCGCGCCCCCGAGGAACAGCGCCCCGCCCAGTGCACGCAGCACGTAGTATGGGAAGAGTGCGGCGACCGTTTCGGCAAACGAGTAGACCAGGAAGCCCTGCGCATCATATTCGCGCCACATCAGACCCTGCTGGATACCGGCCACCCACATGACGGCGGCGTAGACGACGATGCCGAGCGTGGCGAGCCAGAAGTGCCAGTTGACCATGCGCAAGCTATAGAGCCGTTCACGTCCCCAGAGCTTCGGCGTCAGGTAATAGATCGCACCGAAGGTGATCATGCCGTTCCAGCCGAGAGCGCCGGAATGCACGTGACCGATGGTCCAGTCGGTATAATGGCTGAGCGAATTGACGGCCTTGATGGACATCATCGGTCCCTCGAAGGTCGCCATGCCATAGAAGGCGACCGCCATGACCATCATACGCACGATCGGATCGGTGCGGATCTTGTCCCAGGCGCCCGACAACGTCATCAGGCCATTGATCATGCCACCCCACGACGGCATCCACAGCATGATGGAAAACACCATGCCCAGCGTCTGCGCCCAGTCGGGCAGCGCCGTGTAATGCAGGTGGTGAGGACCGGCCCAAATATACATGAAGATCAGCGCCCAGAAGTGGATGATCGACAGCCGGTAGGAATAAACAGGGCGATTCACCTGCTTGGGAATAAAGTAATACATCATGCCCAGGAAGCCTGCCGTCAGGAAGAAACCGACCGCGTTGTGGCCATACCACCACTGCGTCAACGCATCCTGCACGCCGGAGAAGGCCGAGTAGCTTTTCACGCCGAGAAACGACACCGGAACCGCCAGATTATTGACGACGTGCAGCATGGCGATGGTGACGATGAAGCCGAGGTAGAACCAATTCGCCACATAGATATGCGGCTCCTTGCGCTTCAGGATCGTGCCAAGGAAGGTGACGAGATAGGTGACCCAGACGATGGTGAGCCAGATATCGACATACCATTCCGGCTCCGCATATTCCTTGCTCTGGGTAATGCCCAGCAGATATCCGGTCGCCGCCATGACGATGAACAGGTTGTAGCCCCAGAACACGAACCAGCCGAGATCACCACCGAACAGCCGAGCGCGCGATGTTCGCTGAACGACATAGAAAGACGTCGCAATCAGTGCATTGCCGCCAAAGGCGAAAATGACGGCGGATGTGTGCAGCGGGCGAACACGACCAAAGTTGAACCATGGCTCGATATTCAAATCGGGAAAGGCCAGTTGCAGGGCGATGATGACGCCCACCAGAAACCCGACGACGCCCCAGAACACCGTGGCAATCACACCGTACCGTACGACTTCGTCGAAATATTCGGATTCGCGTTGTTCTCTCGAGATCGGCTTCACCGGCGCAAAGGACGCGCGGCGCAACATCAGCGCGGTGCCGGTCACGAGCAGGAAAAACAGCACCCACATATGGGCAGCAAAAAGATCATCGTGAGCGAAGGCCGCCCCGAGCAGCGCGAGGAAAGCCCCCACGGCCACCATCGCAGTTCCTAAAACAGAGTTCATTGTTGGTTTCCCCCAACGTCATCGCAGTTACGACGCGGGGCATGGGCCAGCAGAAATTGGCAAGCGTGCTTTCGCGTCGTCTGCTGCTTTGCCACTGAGATGGGCAAGTGGCCTTGATTTGGATCAAGTCGGGGAGTTCGGGATGGAGTTTACGTGATGAAAGGGTGGGCGGCGTAATCGAGCTTTGTAGTTTAGGGGGTACCACACCCGCCGCCCTCATGCTGAGGTGGGAGCGAAGCGACCCTCGAAGCATCCGCCGCATACTCCTGCCTCAAGCCCGCACCCCTCGTCCTTCGAGGCTCCGGCTGCGCCTCCGCACCTCAGGATGAGGGTTGCTCTGTT
>NZ_JARVRE010000014.1:0-93509 GCF_030209855.1 Agrobacterium sp. lyk4-40-TYG-31 | reverse complement strand
CGCCTTGCGGTGTATCCGAGGGCGGAACGGAGCAATTGTGCGGGTGATTCGCGCGCCGTTGAGAAAGTTGCGGGGGGAATTTTGGGGTTTTTTGCGGGATTTCTTTTAAGTTGTTGATTTAGCTTGGAAGTATTTTCGATTGAGGTGTTTGGGGAGTGCATCGTGGGCTCACTGGGTGCCGCTTACCCCCCTCTGCCCTGCCGGGCATCTCCCCCTCAGGTGGGGAGATCGACTCGTGGATGGCGCTCGGCCATCTTGGACGTCGTTGCGGGGTATGACGTGTATTGCAGCGGCCAACCGTCTAACGGTTGCGATTAGAGCGGTGATCGCGCCTCTTGCCGATCTCCCCCCTTGAGGGGGAGATGCCTGGCAAGGCAGAGGGGAATGAGCGGCTGGCTCTGTTCATCATGACAGGCGGAGTTATGCCTCCCGATCATCCCGGGTCTACCGAAACGATCAAAAAATTATGATGAACGATGCCCATTCATTGGGTTTTCAGGTGAGGGGTGGGACGCCTGCGCCGACGTCAAACCGTCGGGCATTCTGGAAGCCACTGCGAGTGGGCTTACCCCCTCGACCCTACCGGCCCTCTCCCCCACAAAGGGGAGATCGATCCGTAGGACGCGCATTGCGTCTAGCGGGTGCCCACGAATGGGCGCCCTGCCCGTTACGTCCGCTCGATGCGGATGACCTGGGGTTCGCTGACGAGGTATTTTTCGCTTTTGATGGCTTTGACGGCCTTGCGGATGGCGTCTTCCATGGTGGCGTGGGTGACCAGAATGATGTTCTGGGCGCCGCCTTCGCTGGGGACGCGGGAGTGCTGGACGATGGATTCCAGCGAGATGTTGTTTTCTGCCATGCGGGTAGCGATGGAGGCGAAGACGCCGGCCTTGTCCTTGACCGTGAGGCGGATGAAGTAGCCGCCTTCGTGGCTTTTCATCTTGGCGCGACGGTATTCGGTCAGGGATCTTGCCGGGCGGCCGAGGGCTGGCACTTTTTGGGCGCCGGGGCGGCTTTTGGCGATGTCGGCGATGTCGCCTAGCACGGCAGACGCCGTGGCGTTGCCGCCAGCGCCGGGGCCGACCATCAGCAGTTCACCGAGAATGTCCGATTCGACGGCCACGGCATTGGTGACGCCATCCACCTGCGCGATGACCGAATCCAGCGGCACCATGGTGGGATGCACGCGCTGTTCGATGCCCGATTCGGTAACCTGCGCCACGCCGAGAAGCTTGATGCGGTAACCGAGGTCGGCGGCAGCCTGAATATCCTCGATGGAAATGTTGGTGATGCCTTCGAGATAAATATCATCGGCGGAAATCTTGGCGCCGAAGGCCAGCGTGGTGAGGATAGCCAGCTTGTGGGCGGTATCGTTGCCCTCGATATCGAAAGCGGGATCGGCCTCGGCATAGCCCAGACGCTGGGCTTCCTTGAGGCAGGCCTCGAAGGACAGGCCTTCCTTTTCCATCTTGGTCAGGATGTAATTGCAGGTGCCGTTCATGATGCCGTAGATGCGCGACACGTGGTTGCCGGTGAGCGATTCACGCAGCGCCTTGATGATGGGAATGCCACCGGCGACGGCTGCTTCGAAGTTGAGCAGAGCGCCCTTGTCTTCGGCCAGCACGGCAAGTTCGACGCCGTGCTTGGCCAGCAGTGCCTTGTTGGCTGTCACCACATGGAGACCGCGTGAAAGGGCTGCGCGCACCGACTTCTCGGCCTGACCGGAGGCGCCGCCAACCAGTTCCACGAAGACATCGATATCGGCTTTTTCAGCCAGTTCTTCAGGCGTATCGAACCAGGTCATACCCGAGAGATCGACACCGCGATCACGCGACCGATCGCGTGCGCTGACGGCAATAATCTCAATTGCGCGTCCGCAGGTAATCGCAAGTTCCTTGCTTCTCTGCTGGAGGATGCGCACGAGCGAAGAGCCGACAGTGCCGAGTCCCGCTATGCCGATTCTCAATGAATCTGCCATGGGTATATTCCTGATTTGCTAAAAATTGAGAGGTGGCCTGACACGGCCACCCGGTTTGATGCCCTTAACGGTGGGCGTTGAGCGAAACGACGTTGTGCAACGTATCGTCCGCAGTCGACAGGAAGCGCTTCAAATTGCGCGCGGCCTGACGAATTCTGTGCTCGTTTTCGACGAGGGCCAGGCGGACATAATCATCGCCCATTTCCCCGAAGCCGACGCCGGGTGCGACCGCAATATCGGCCTTTTCAACCAAGAGCTTGGAGAATTCCAGAGAGCCGAGATGGCGGAATTTTTCCGGAATTTTCGCCCAAGCGAACATGGTGGCGGCAGGCGGTGGCACTTCGAAACCAGCCTTGCCGAACGTATCGACCATGACATCACGGCGGCGGCGGTAGACGCTGCGCACTTCGGCGATGTCGGTGCCATCACCATTCAGCGCGTGGGTGGCCGCGACCTGGATGGGGGTGAAGGCGCCGTAATCCAGATAGGATTTGACCCTCGTCAAAGCGCTGATGAGGCGCTCGTTGCCGACGGCAAAGCCCATGCGCCAGCCCGGCATGGAGAACGTCTTGGACATGGAGGTGAACTCCACGGCGACATCCATGGCACCCTGCACTTCCAGAACCGACGGTGGCGGGTTCTTGTCGTCGAAGTAGATTTCCGAATAGGCAAGGTCCGACAGCACGATGAGATCGTGCTTCTTCGCAAACGCGATCACGTCCTTGTAGAAATCCAGCGACGCGACGTGGGCCGTTGGGTTCGACGGATAGTTGATGATCAGCGCTAAGGGCTTCGGGATGGAGTGGCGCACGGCGCGTTCCAGGGGACCGAAGAAGGTTTCGTCGGGCTCGACATTCATGGAGCGGATGACGCCGCCTGCCATGAGGAAGCCGAAGGCGTGGATCGGATAGGTCGGGTTGGGGCAAAGGATGACATCACCCGGTGCGGTGATGGCCTGCGCCATGTTGGCGAAGCCTTCCTTGGAGCCGAGGGTGGCCACGACCTGGGTATCCGGGTCGAGCTTCACGCCGAAGCGGCGGGCGTAATAGGCCGCCTGCGCACGGCGAAGGCCGGGAATGCCCTTGGACGAGGAATAGCGGTGCGTGCGCGGGTCCTGAACGACTTCGCACAGCTTATCAACGATGGCCTTGGGGGTTGGAAGGTCGGGATTGCCCATGCCAAGGTCGATGATATCGGCACCACCCGCTCGCGCGCTGGCTTTCAAACGGTTCACCTGTTCGAAAACATACTGCGGCAGACGCTTGACCTTGTGAAACTCTTCCATCTCTTTCCTCGTGGAAATGAGCCTGATAACCCGGCTCACATGCGTTCGTTGTTCGGTTCAGACACAGCCGACACGAACAAATCGGACCTGTATCGATGAGTGTAGCGCATGCACTGCAAAACACGAATGGGTTTTCGCAAACCTACGAAGCAGCTGCGGCCAGCACGCGACTTGCATAACGCGAGTTTTTTCGAAAATGCAAGGCAGTTGCCCGCGTTTGACAGCGCGACCGGCCAATCAGCCGGGCTGACCGTTCACTATTGCGGCCTTGATGACCGAAAGCACACGTCCAGGCTGGATATCGGTGCAGACGAGCTGGCTTGGATGACCATCCCATTTGCCCGGCGGAAAGCCGGTACCGTCGGGCTTCTGGATGGTCTGGCCATCGGCAATACCGCCGCAAACCACGCGCACGGCGCCGCTGCGGGTTTCGAAAAGCTCGGGGTTGGTGAGATAGACGCAGGCGCAGGCGTCATGCACCACCATGCCATCGCCGGTGCGGGTGTTGTAAAATTCGATGTAGAACTGCGACAGGTCTGACAAAAGCTGGACGGGTGCCCCGCCCTCCTTCGCCATTTCGTCCATGAACTTCGATGTCATGACCGTGCGGGTGGTGACATCCAGGCCGACGACGACCACGCGCCATGGCGCGGTAAAGACGAGATCGGCGGCTTCAGGATCGCCATGAATATTGGCTTCGGCAGCCGGGCTGACATTGCCATTGATATCGAAAGCGCCACCCATGACGATGACCTGCTTGACCAGCGCGGCGATATCGGGTTCTTCCCGCAACGCCAGCGCAAGGTTGGTCATGCGCCCCACGGCGATCAGCGTAACCTCGCCCGGATTGGCTTTTACCGTATCGATGATGAAGTAATGGGCCGCGCGCGGATCGAGAGGCAGGTCGATGGTATCGGGAACGCCGATATTGCCGAGGCCGTCTTCGCCGTGAATGAAAGTGGGGAAATGGCCCTCTGGCCGCGACGGATCGAAGGTGACGCCAGCGCCCTTGGCGACGGGTGCCGTCATGGCCCACTGCTGCTTGAGGAACAGCGCATTGCGGGTGGTGATATCGATGGGCGCATTGCCGAAGACGGTGGTGACGCCGATGAGGTCGATCTGCGGGTGCCGTTGCAGAAACAGCAGCGCCATTGCGTCGTCGATGCCGGGGTCCGTGTCGAAAATTACCTTGTCCATGCCATGTCCTCGAATTCGTCAGCGGCAGAATCGCACGGATGATGGCGATTCAGCGAGCGCACCATAAACGGACACGCTATCGACGCAATGGCTCAGCGCGGGAAAGAGGCGTCTACGGACGGCAGGAAAACCATTGCGCGGCGCAGGCTTCGGTGCCAGAAGCAGCCATCATCATAGCCCCTCTGGAATCTCCCCGTGCACGACCTTGCTCTCCAAGTCTTTGTCATCCTGTTTTTCGTCGCGGTTTTTGCCGGTTTCGTGGATTCGATTGCCGGTGGTGGAGGGCTGATCGCCATTCCTGCGATGCTCATTCTGGGTGTTCCGCCACTGGAAGCGCTGGGCACCAACAAGCTGCAGGCGCAGTTCGGTTCGGCCTCGGCGACGATCGCCTATGCACGGCGCGGCCATGTCGATCTGAAGAAGCAGTTTCCCATGGCTGCGATGGCGTTCATCGGCGGTATTTTCGGCGCGCTGACCGCATCCTTCGTGCCGCCGGACACGTTGCGGGCCATCATGCCGTTTCTGCTGATCGCGATTGCGCTCTATTTCGCCTTCAAGCCCAATCTCAACGATCTGGATAGCCACCAGCGCATCACGCCATTCGTGTTCGGGCTGACCATCGTGCCGCTGGTCGGTTTTTACGACGGCGTATTCGGCCCAGGCGCGGGCTCGTTCTATATGCTGGCGTTCGTGGGGCTTGCGGGTTTCGGCATGCTGAAGGCGACCGCCCATACCAAGCTGCTCAACTTCGGCTCGAACTTCGGCAGTTTTCTGGTGTTCACGCTGAGCGGTGCAATCCTGTGGAAACTCGGCCTGATCATGGGGCTGGGACAGTTTTTGGGCGCGCAGGTCGGCTCGCGGCTTGCCATGAGCAACGGTGCCAAAATCATTCGCCCGCTGCTGGTGATTTCGTGCCTTGCGATGGCGACGAAGCTTTTGGCCGACTCCGGCGCTTTCACCACCATTACCGCCTTTATCGGAAGCCTTTTCGGCGGCTGAGTGATCAGCCGATTTCGAGGCTGGCCATTTCGCCGACGTTTTGAAGGACGATCACGGCGCCGATGATCTCCTTGCCGGAGCCGCGCAGCGGTGTCATGCGGCAACGCGTGGTAAAATCCTCGCTGTTGCGACGACCGCGATGCAGATAATCGACCATCGCGCCGCCAAAGCATTTGTCGAAAGCGGGCTTTGCCATGGCCTTGAAGCTTTCCTCGCCAATGAATTCGGACACATGGCATCCGACCATGGACAGCGGTGTGCGGCCGAGAAACGCGGCATTGGCGTGGTTGGCGTAGAGATAGCGATAATCTCGCGTGATGACGCCGACGCGGTCCGGCAGGCTGTCAAGGACCGCTTCGTTCAACAAGGGTTGCTCCTGCACGAGGAAAGTCGGACGGTTTTCCGGCTTGCGTGGCGGCGGCTTCAATGTGTCGCCTGCTTCCTTTGCTGCCTTGAAATACCGGTCGATCAACATCGACATGGCAGCACTTCGGCGCATCACGCTCGATCTGTCCTCCGCCTCCTCACGAATGAGGCCGTTGAGGAACTGCAACTGCATGTGCGCTTCCTCGCTGGTCTCTGCCCGGTAGGACAGAATATCCGCGATGATCGGCTCAAGCTCGCTGTCGAGGATGCGCACGAGATCGTCGTGGCCATCGGCCACGGCCTGTTTCAGCTGGTCGCACTTCAGCGAAAACGTATCGAAGAGCCCGAGCAAGAGAGCCTCCATTCTGTCACACACACTTCCCGATGCATCAGCATGATCGCAAGACCGATACCGCGCGATACGGAAAAGTCCTTCCTTCCAGAGCCGTTGCCGCCGCACGCTCCTTGATTCGATTTCAACCAGACCGAGAGTGCGCAGCAGCCGCAACATAAGGCAGCAACAGCGCATTAGCGATACAAGTCTCCGAGAGTTAGACCCTCGGTTGCATTAGCAAATTGAACACGAAAAACCCTGACTCGGTCAATACACTAGATTTCACCTGTCGATCAGAAATGCATAATTTAAATTTATTATAGGTCGAACTGAATATCCGAAGCGGACTACTCCCAAACTAGCGGGATAGATCGCCACCGGGTCGATCCAACCTCCGATGACCCGTTTTTATATTGATAATCGTCAATTCCAGGCTTCAAGCAGAGTCATGGCAAGAAAGATCAAAGATACAGCCAACAAGATATTAGAACGAATTCGCCTTTAACCGGATGTCGATTGCGCCTGAATATCCACGTCATCGCGCCAAATCTCTATGTCAAAAGACATAGCCGGATCGACCGTCAAGCGACAGCGCGGTGGCGGCGATCTGCCAGTTCCTTGACGATGATGATAGCGCCGACGAGCTTGTATGACGGCGAATAGCAGGGTGACATTTCATAGGAGCGAACGACGGTGCGTCCGTCGATGTCTTCGGCATAGGTGTATTTCGCAGGCTGACCCTTGAAGCAGGCGTCGAGCTTTTCCTTCAGTGCCTGCTGGAAGTGGTGGATGCCGATGAATTCGGCGATGTGGCGACCGACGAGATCATTGGTCTTGGCCTCATAGCAGAGCGCATTGATGGCGTTGGTGTAATTGATGCGGTAGCCGGGAGACACCACGAAGACACGCTCGTCGAGATCGTCGAGCCTGTCCTCATCGAGAATGACATAGGGGCTCCACGATGCCGATTCGCCATCAGGCGTAGCGCCGTCATAGGGCAGGCCTGCGCCGATGTAGCGGTCCACGAGCTTGCGCAGCAGTTCCGAGTTGCGCTGTACGCAGCCGGTATCCTCCGCCTCTTCGTTCAAGAGGTCGATGGCAAAGCGGAACTGTTCGAGAACCTCGGCGGAACTCTTCGTCTTGCGGCTGGTGATACTTTCCAGCAGCGGATCGAGCTCACGATCCAGCAACGTGATTTTCTGCGCGTCGTTGCGATCAACGGCGCCTTTCAGCTCAGAATATCGTTGCCAGAACAAGTCAATCAAAGTTTTCAACTCGATTCCCCCCCGGATGACAGCGCGCCATTCGCACTTTCAAAAACACTCCGGCCCAGCGGCACGAGACTCGTTATATGGTATCACCGTAAAAAATGACGTAACGAGAAACAGCACCGCCATTACACACACAAGATAAATTACCACACGCAGCACGGCTTTAACAAATCCCAGAAATTGTGAAGAACAATATACATTCACAATCTTGAGATGTTATCGCAAACCATTACCTCGAAGGTGCCTATTCTAAAGCGTACGCCCTGAACGCAGGTTCAGATCAGACGCTTTAAACATTTGTTCTAAACGCATGTTGACGGCAAAAAAGCAACGTCAGATGTTTAGTCTTCGACCTGATTTTTGATATGCCAGCGGTCGTGATACCATAGCCATTGGCCGGGATATTCCCGCACCCAGCTTTCCACCTTGTCGTTGAGAAGCTGCGCGGTCTTCTGAACATCGACGGCGCCCTTGTCGTTTAAGGGAATCTCGACCTTCGGTTCGATTTCCAGACGATAGCGATTGTCCGGCAGACGAATGCAGCGGGCCGGAAACACATCGCAACCGAACTGGCGCACCAGTTTCGCCAGAAGCGGGTTGGTCAGCACGTCGTTGCCGAAGAATTTGGTGGGCAGACCCTTGCGGAATTTCTGGTCCACGAGAACGCCGATGCCGCCGCCCTTTTCCAGCTGACGCGCCAGTGCGAATGACGAACCAGCATGCGACGGCACGAGGTTGCCCATACGCTCCTTGCGGAAATCGAAGATGCGCTTTGCCACGTAAGGGTTGTTCGGCGGGCGGAACAGCACCGTCACATCGAGGCCATAGGCCGATCCTGCCACGGGCAGCAGCTCGAAATTGCCGGAGTGGGCGGTAAAGACGATAAAGGGACGCGGATTGTCGCGCAGCTCCAGAAAGGTCTCTGTGCCGACGACTTCCACCCTGCCCGGCTTGCTGTTTGCCGGATCGAAATCGAACAGGCGGTCCAGAAAGACGTATTCGGCGGCAAGGCGGCCCATATTGCCCCAGCTATCCAGGGCAATCTCGATACGCTCCTCCTCCGATTTCTCAGGATAGGCGCGCGCCAGATTGAACAGCATGAGCTTATGGCGTGGCGTTTTCGGGCCGATCTTGCGCGCCATCCTGTCTGCGAAATTGATGGCCGGATCGGCTGGCAAAAGCTTCAGCAGGTTCAGAACGCTAAAGGCAATCGTCGCATTCAGCCACTGGCGAAAGTTTTCGAACGCCAGGACCATGCGCGTTATAAACATTTTCAAAAGGGTCAATCCATCCGCAGAACGATTTTGCCGAAGACTTGACGGCTTTCCATCCGCTCCAGCGCCATCTCGATCGTGTCGAAGGTTACTTCGGTATCGATGACCGGATGCACAAGGCCCCGCGCCATTTTCTGCATGGCATCGGCCATGTTTTCCATGCGGCAACCGAAGGAGCCGAGCAGTTTCAACTGCTGCTGGAACAGCATCATCAGGTTGATTTCAGAGGAAACGCCCGATGTGGAACCGCAGGTGACTAGACGACCGCCACGCTTCAAGCAGAACATGGAGCCTGCCCAGGTGTCCTTGCCGACGTGTTCGAACACGACATCGACACCCTTCTTCTTCGTCAGTTTGCGCACGACGCCTTCGAAGCGGTCGACGCGGTAGTTGATGACGTGGTCTGCGCCCAGTGCCTTGGCGCGCTCGATCTTGTCATCGGAACCGACGGTCGTGATGACGGTGCAGCCCATTTTCTTGGCAAGCTGGATGGCCGCCGAACCGATACCGGAGCCACCAGCGTGGATCAGGATCGTCTCGCCGGGCTGAAGCTTGGCATTGTCGAACAGCATGTGTTCGACGGTGCCGAAGGTGACGGGCGCAAGCGCCGCCGCAACGGCATCGATGCCCGGAGGGGCCAGAACGAGCTGGCGGGCGGGAATGTTGATCTTTTCCTGCGCGAAGCCATCCAGATGGAAGCCGTGAACACCGGCGACGTTTTCGCACAGATTATCGCGACCGGCCACGCAGTGGTGGCAGCGACCGCAGGTGCGGGCGCCATAGATGGACACGAGTTGGCCGGGCAGAACGTTGGAAACACCGGGGCCGATGGCCTCGACCACGCCGGATGCTTCCGCGCCAATGGTGAGCGGCATCTTGCGCTTGGCGAATGCCATGCCGCGCCAGCCCCACACATCGATGTGGTTCAGGGCCACGGCCTTGACCCGGAGCGTGACTTCACCGGGTGCCGGAGCATCCGGCTCTGGCAGGTCCACTCTTTCAAGTTTACGATCATCAACGAGTTGCAAGGCGCGCATAATGAAGTCCTTCGCCTGGAGGCGTTCTTATTGTTTTCGATTTGGGAAACCGATTAAGCCGGTTCCCGCGTCATGACAAGGCTTGCGTTCTGGCCGCCGAAGCCGAAGGAGTTGGAAAGCACGGCGGTAACCTCCGCATCGCGCTTCACATTCGGCACCACATCCAGCGCAATCGTCGGGTCGGGGTTGGTGTAGTTGATGGTCGGCGGCACGGTGCCGGTCAGCATCGTCTGCAGCGAAAACACCGCTTCCACCGCACCGGCTGCCGTCAGCGTATGCCCGATCATCGACTTGTTGGACGAAACGGGAATGGATTTCAGCCCTTCGCCGAAGACGGCGAGCATGGATCCATATTCCATCTTATCGTTCTCAGGCGTCGAGGTGCCGTGGGCGTTGATGTAGTTGATATCGCCTTCGGCAACACCAGCATCGGCCAGCGCCGCGCGGATCGTCGCAATCGCCGGGCCGCCATCCGGCGACGAGCGCGTGCGGTGGAAGCTATCGGCCTTTTCGCCAGCGCCCTTGATGATGCCGAGAATTTTCGCGCCACGGGCGACGGCTGCTTCCAGCGATTCCAGCACCAGCGTTGCCGCACCTTCGGCAATCACGAAGCCATCGCGATCCTTGCTGAAGGGCTTGGAGGCCTTTTCCGGCGGGTCGTTCTGGGTCGACAGCGCCGACAACAGCGAAAAGCGGATGAGCGCTTCGGCGCTAACCGAACCATCTGTCGCAACCGTCAGCGCACGGTCCGTGCGGCCCTGACGGATGGCTTCGACGCCAAGCTGGATGGCCGTGGCACCAGACGCACAGGCCGTGGACAGGGTGACGGGCAAGCCGCGTGTGCCGAAACGATCTGCGAGACGCTCCGAGATGGCGCCGAACAGGGCTGCTTCGTGGAACGCCGGATCGGGGCGCTCCCGCAGTGCCGCCATGAAACGGTCATAGGCGTCGCCCGGCTTTGTCGCCGGTGGAGAGCGGTCGCCAAGCTCAAATCGGGCGCTCCATTCCGGCTCGATGGGTGGCGCGGCCAGAAACAGCGGGCCGTTGAAATCACCGGAAAGACCGGCCTGCTCCAAGGCCTCGATGGTGGTTTCACGCGCAAAGGCGAAGGAGCGTTCGACGGAATTGGGCTTCGGGATATCGATGAAATCCACCGTGCCGCAAATCTTGGTGGACAGGTTGTCTGTCGGGAAACGGGTGATCTTGTGAATGCCCGATTTGCCTGACGTCAACGCCGCCCAGTTATCATCAAGCCCCTGGCCCAATGACGTGATGATGCCCATGCCGGTAACGGCGACGATGGGACGACCGAGGTGATCCTTGAAATTGCTGGACGCCATGGTGTCTACTCCTCAAGCATCTGTGGAAAGCACGGCAACGCCTTCGCCGCGAACATGGCCAACGGTGGTGACGACGGCCTGCGTGGCGACAGAAGTCATCGGCTTTTCGGCGGACGTATCGAAGGCAGGAACCTTCGCGCCGCTTTGCAGCGCGAGTGCTGCAAGCGCGAGGCCAAGTGGAAACTGCGCTTCAAGTCCATGACCGGTGACACCGCCAAAGCCGCGAATGGCGGATGTCGGCAGCACTTTTGCCAGCACATCCTTCTCCCGACCCGTCACGGCATCGTAGCCGCTGGCGCCGGAGAAAACGACCGTCGTTGCGTCATCCGTTGCAGGCGCAAGAAGGCGCTCCAGCCGTTTTTCCAGCTTGCTGTCGTCTCGCGCACCGCGATCACCTTCGATGGCGTCGATGCGGGCGTAAATCTTTGCGCCGCGCGCTTCTGCGCGCTTGCGTGATTCGAGAACGAGGAACGCACCGACGGAGCCGGTGATCATGCCAGCGCCCTCACCTTCTGCGCGCGACCACAATGGTTGCCACGCGCCCTGTGCGTGCGCGCCGATGGCTTCGAACAGCAAGGTCATGTCGGGGCGTTCGGCAGCAAAAGCGCCGCCCACCAGCGCATGGCTCGATTCGCCGGAGCGGATGCGATAGAACGCGGTCTCGACCGCAGAAATACCAGCAGCTTCTTCGCCCATGAAGGTACGTGAGGAGCCGGTGACCTTGTGGACGATGGAGATGTTGCCCGCCATCAGGTTGGAAAGCTGTGCCAGAAACAGCGTTGGGCGCAGTTCTGTCGTCAGCTTTTCGTTTAGCATGACTTCGCGGTCGTTGCGCTTCAGGCCCTCGTCTACGATCAGCGTATCGACATTGATATCGCGCTCGCCACCACCGGCAGCGACGATCATGTCCATGGTGCCACAGGCTTCTGCATCCGTCTTCAGGCCAGCATCATCCAGCGCCAGACCGGCGGCGAAGACGCCGAGGCGCTGCCAGTTTTCCATCTGACGCTGATCCTTGCGGCCAATCTGGTTCGACCAGTCGATCTCCGGCAGTGGATGAATGGGGTACGGCGCGAACTTTTCGGTTTCGACGATTGCGTCAGGTGCAGCGCCTGCCGACAGCAGCGCAATATGGGCGTCGATACCGACACCATGACAGGTCACGATACCGACCCCGGTAATCACCACATCATTGTCAGACTTCATCATCCGTCATCCTTCGTCGCTGTTCCCAACCGCATGATCCGGGCCAGCCATCAAAAAGCGGTCCAATGACCGTATGTGCCATGCGGAATAATGCTCACGATGCGGCTTTGCAATGGCGAAGGGTCAAAGACGCGTTGCAATGCATGGATTTTCGGAGGTTCATGGGGAAAATCTGGGCTTTTTGTATAGGATAGGATGGTGCGTGTGGCTTACCCCCCTCTGTCCTGCCGGACATCTCCCCCTCAAGGGGGGAGATCGGCTGGGCGCTTACTCCCGCTCCACCTGCAACCCTAGAGATGGGCAAGATGTCTCAGCGAGTCGATCTCCCCCCTTGAGGGGGAGATGTCCGGCAGGAAAGAGGGGGTGAACCACACCCACCATCGCGCGCTCATGAATCTCTACGACTTAAACCGACGTATCCGCAGCAATGGCCGCCATAAGCCCAACCTCTTCCGCCCGCTTCTTGACGATAGGGCCGAGCGGTATTTCGGAAAACGGCATGGTCCGCAGCTTCAACTGCGCATCGCACACCTTCTTGCCCTCAGACGTGATCTTGGCCTTCGTCACGGCAAAGCCGGAACCGTCATGCTCCAGATAGGCCTCGATATCGAGCACCGCATTCGGCTCCACGAAAGTGCGCATCTTGGCGCCATCGACGGTCATCAGGAAGGGCATGGCGGCGAAATCGGTCATGGCCAGAACCAGCATGCCAGACGCCTGCGCCATGGTTTCGATGAGCAGAACGCCGGGAACCAGCGGCATGCCGGGGAAGTGGCCTTCGAAGACAGGGCTCTGGGCGGGCACGACGGAGCGCGCCTTGAGAATGCGGGCGGACCTGTCGATGGACTCGATGCTATCAACCATCTGGAAATATTCTAGAAGCATGTTCCGTCCGTAAGAAGTTCGAGGATGCGGATGGGTTTGGGGTTGCCTTACAGCAGAGCCAAAAAGCAGAAACCCGCCTCATCGGCGGGCGTCTTGGTAAGAAAGCCGTGTCACCCTTTCCGTCATCCTCGGGCTTGTCCCGAGGATCCAACCACGTCGCAACAGTCAATCGGTTGCAGATGCTCGGGACAAGCCCGAGCATGACGCAGGGTTTGGCGGGCCTCATCGGCTGTGCGGCCCGCCTCATGGCGAACCCGTCCAAATCAGCCCTTGGCGGCCTTCAGTTCGTCGATCTTTGCGCAGAGGTTTTTCAGAACGAAGTATTCCTCGGTCGAAACCTTGCCTTCGTTGACTTCCTGCGTCCACTGCTCGAGCGGGATCTTGATGCCGAATTCCTTGTCGATCGCGAAAACGATGTCGAGGAAGTCGAGGCTGTCGATGCCGAGATCGTCGATCGTGTGGCTTTCCGGCGTAATGGTTTCGCGGTCGATTTCGCTGGTATCAGCGATAATGTCTGCAACCTTGTCGAATGTAG
Organism: Agrobacterium sp. lyk4-40-TYG-31; assembly: GCF_030209855.1. Classification (NCBI taxonomy): domain Bacteria; kingdom Pseudomonadati; phylum Pseudomonadota; class Alphaproteobacteria; order Hyphomicrobiales; family Rhizobiaceae; genus Agrobacterium; species Agrobacterium sp. lyk4-40-TYG-31. The sequence goes on along the minus strand of NZ_JARVRE010000014.1, from coordinate 79,802 downwards.
CTGTCACGCCCATAATCCTTCGTGTGTCTTTAATGTATGAGGCACCACATAGGGAACTTGCGCAAAAAAGCCAATGGGTTCGTGAAGCATCATTGAATTTTCAGGGCAAAGTGTTGCCTAAACAGCAACCGAATGACGCCCGCGACCGCTGGAAAGATAGGTATCGAAGGTCGCGGCGATGCTTCTGGCGAAGGGCTTGCCCGCCTCCGTCAGCCTGAAGACGCCCTCCTCCATGGCCACCAGCCCGTCCCGCTCGCCTGCGGCAAACTGCCTGGCCTCGGCAATGGCAAGCACTGCCGCCGGGCCGAAAAGCTGCGAGAGGGCCGTAAGGTCGAGGGCGAAATCGCACATGATGCGCTCGATCACGAAGGCGCGGACACGGTCCTCCTGCGACAGCGCGATACCGCGCACCACACAGAGTTCACCGCTATCGGCCATGCGTTCATATTCACCTGTCGCGGGCATGTTCTGGACGTAGCCTTGCGGCAACTTGCCGATAGATGAGGCGCCCAGCCCGATCAGAGCATCGGCGCTGTCATCCGTATAGCCCTGAAAATTACGCTTCAACGCGCCATCCTTCATGGCAAGGGCGAGTGTGTCGTCGGCCTTTGCGAAATGATCGATCCCGATGGCGACGTAACCAGCAGCCATCAGCATTTGTCCGGCCATGGTCATCTGCCGATAGCGTTCGGACACATCAGGCAATGCTGCCTCGGGAATCATCGTCTGGTGTTTTTTCGTCCACGGCACATGGGCATAACCGAACAGGGCGATGCGGTCTGGATTGAGAGAGATGATCTTGTCGACCGTATCTTTCAGCGTCTCCAGCGTCTGAAACGGCAGGCCGTAGAGAATATCGCAATTGACCGAGTGCGCGCCCCTCGCCCGCACGGCTTCGACAACAGATTTCGTCTGCTCGAAGGTCTGGATGCGGTTGATGGTCTTTTGCACTTTCGGATCGAAATCCTGCACGCCAAGGCTTGCGCGCGTCATCCCGATGGCGGCGAGCGCATCGTAGCGTCCTTCATCCAGATCGTTGGGGTCCATCTCGACGCTGATTTCGACATCAGGCGCAAAGGAAAATGCGGCACGCAGACAATCCATCAGCGCAATCAGGTCATCAGGCTTGACCATGGTCGGCGAGCCGCCGCCGAAATGCACCGCCGTGACCTTCGCCGAGCGCGACACATGCTGGCTCACCGACTCAATCTCGCGGTGCAGGGATTTCAGATAGGTCGCGATCGGCTCGTATTTCAGGGTGTGCTTGGTGTGGCAGGCACAGAACCAGCACAGCCTGTCGCAATAGGGAATATGCACATAGAGCGAGATGCGGTTTTCCGCCCCCAGCATGTCCAGCCACGAGACGTAGACGCCCGAGTCGATTCCCTCGTGAAAGTGCGGCGCGGTGGGGTAGCTGGTGTAGCGCGGGACGGCAGCGGAATATTTGCGGATGAGATGCTCGGTCACAGCAGAATGCCCTCTTAGCATGTATCAATTATGCGACTACCGGATACAGGCTGCGACAGTTTGCAACTTTGACTTCGATCAAGTCAGGGCATAAAGATTGCCTATCAAAAGCCGTGGGGGATTACGGCTTATCGGGGCTGCCCATACATATCGAAATGGTGAGCGCTCGCCCCGATTTTGCGATCGGACAGACATCATGGATACGTTGCAGCGAAACATCCACAATTCGGATATTCCTGTGGTTTGCCGCGCCTGCGAAGCGCGTCACGGGGGTTTGTGCGGTGTCTTGCAGCCGGACCAGCTTGTCGAACTCAGCCGTCATTCCAGCCGCAAGAAAATCGAGCTCGGTCACGAACTGCTCGGCCAGGGCGAAGTCGTTCCCTATTATGCCAACATTCTCAAAGGCGTGGTGAAGCTGTCCAAGATGATGTCGGATGGCCGTCAGCAGATCGTCGGCCTGCAATTTGCGCCGGACTTCCTCGGTCGTCCCTTCGTGGCGGAAAGCAACATGACAGCGGAAGCGGCCACGGATGTGGAAATCTGCCTGTTCCCGCGCCGCGTCGTGGACCGCATGGCGGGTGATGTGCCCGGCATGGAGCGCAGGCTGCACAGCCAGTCGCTGAAGGAACTGGACGAAGCGCGCGACTGGATGCTGACGCTTGGCCGCAAATCCGCACAGGAAAAAGTCGCAAGCTTCCTCTACCTCATCGCCACCCACATCGATCCCGAAAGTGACGACCACTCCTGCTTCGACCTACCGCTCTCGCGCGCCGATATCGCGGATTTTCTGGGCCTGACGATAGAGACCGTCAGCCGCCAGATGACGAAGCTGCGTAAGGACGGCGTGATACGGATCGAAAATAACAGGCACATTACTGTGCCGGATATGGATGGGTTGAATATGGCGGCTGGAAACGACTGATGGAAGGGTTTATGTTCGATCAGATGACGGTTGGGCTATCACTTGCCGTCATCGTCGGGCTCCTTATGGAGTGGCAAGAGAACCTCACTCCCCTCCGTCATGCCGCACTTGATGCGGTATCCAGTCAGCCCAAGTCCTTGGGCTAAAAGAACTTTTCTCGACGCGCAGACGCGCGTCGGCTGGACCCCGGCTCAAGGCCGGGGTGACGGAAGTGAGGGTATTTCTGCCAAACTACCTCCGATTCAAACCGGACAGTAGTTGTACAAGCCCAAGGATGACGGCAGTGGGTGGGTATTCGCTGTCATTCCTAATTTACGGCTGTGGCGAATACTGACCTGCTTATAAGCAGCACAACCTATCCCAAAATCCTCTCACCGGTCGCGAACTTCGCTTTCAACAGGCACTCATCGTACTCAGCATCCGCAGTCGAATCGAACACGATGCCGCCGCCGACGTTGAAGGTGGCGGCGCCGGTTTCGAACAGGGTGATGGTGCGGATGGCGACGGAGAAGCGCATGTCTCCGGTGGGTGATATGAGGCCGATAGCGCCGCAATAGGCATTGCGCGGGGCGGTTTCCAGATCGCTGAGTATTTCCATGGCCCGCATTTTCGGTGCGCCCGTTATCGAACCACAGGGAAACAGGGTTGCGAAGATATCGGCGATGGAGAGATCAGGTAGCAGCCTGGCGCTGATGTGGCTGACCATCTGGTGAACGGTCGGGTAGGTCTCGATCTCGAACAGGCGGGGCACGTCGAGCGTACCGACCTGCGTAATGCGCGATATGTCGTTGCGCAGCAGGTCCACGATCATGCGGTTTTCGGCGAGCGTCTTTTCATCGTGCAACATGCTCTCGATCAAGGCTGCGTCTTCAGCCGCAGACGTTCCGCGCCGGATGGTGCCCTTCATGGGGTGCGTTTCGATCCAGCCATCCTTGACCGAGAAAAACAGTTCGGGCGAGCGGGAGAGGATGACCGGGCCGCAGAGATCGACCAGCGCGCCGTATTTGACCGGCTGGCGCTCGATCAGCGACCAGAATGCGGTGAGCGCGTCTCCGTGCCAGCGCGCATGGATCGGCATGGTCAGATTGGCCTGATAACAATCGCCCTGTCGCAAATGCTGGTGCAGCTTGCCGAACTGTTCGCGGTACTGCGCCAGCGTCCAGGCGGGTTTGATATCGCTCAGAAAATCATCGACCTGCATCAAGGCTGCGGGAGGTTCGACGATATCACCTAATGGTGACGCGAAGACGCCGAAGCTGAGAAGCGGGACATCGCGTTTGACGTCTGCGAGCGGCGCCAGCTTTTTCTCGAAGAGATAGCCCGCCTCATAGGACATGTAGCCAGCGAGATATTTGCCGTTATCGCGCGCCTGCTGCATGCGCTCCAGTGCGAGCGGGAACTCATCAGGCTCATGCGCAACGATGATCTCTTCCGGTTCGATGAACAGCGTCACCGATCCGGTTGTATCATCGCGGAAGAGAACATAGGGCGCGGTTGGCAATGCAGTCGATCCGGCTGGCGCTCGTTTCAAAAGAAAACGATCTCAGATGCGATCGATATCGCCTTTCGCCCACATTTCAATGGTTTCCGCATAGAAATCGGCAAAGCGGCCTTCTTCGATGGATTTTCGGATGCCCTGCATCAGTTCCTGATAGTAGGCGAGATTGTGCCAGGACAGCAGCATGCCGCCTAGAGCTTCATTGGAGCGAGCCAGATGGTGCAGATATGCGCGGGAATAATCACGCGATGCCGGGCAGTTGGACTGCTCGTCCAGCGGGCGCATGTCTTCGGCGTGACGGGCATTGCGAATGTTGACGCGGCCACGGCGGGTGAAGGCCAGACCGTGACGGCCCGAGCGCGTGGGCATGACGCAGTCGAACATATCGATGCCGCGTGCGACCGATTTCAGGATATCGTCTGGCGTGCCGACGCCCATCAGGTAGCGCGGTTTTTCGGTTGGCAGCGCAGGCAATGTAATGTCGAGCATGCTCAACATCACCTCCTGCGGCTCGCCCACGGCGAGACCGCCAACGGCGTAGCCCTTGAGATCGAGCTGCTTCAGCCCTTCCGCCGAGCGAATGCGCAAATCCGGCTGGTCGCCGCCCTGCACGATGCCGAACATGGCCTTGCCCGGCTGCTCACCGAAGGCGACGCGGCAACGCTCGGCCCAGCGCAGCGACATTTCCATGGCGCGCTCGATTTCCTTGCGCTCGGCAGGGAGCGCAATGCATTCGTCCAGCTGCATCTGAATGTCCGAATCGAGCATGCCCTGAATTTCGATGGACCGTTCCGGCGACATGTGGTGCAGCGAACCATCCACATGGCTTTTGAAGGTCACGCCTTTTTCGTCCAGCTTGCGCAGGCCAGACAGCGACATGACCTGGAAGCCACCGCTGTCGGTCAGAATCGGGTGCGGCCAGCGGATCAGCTCATGCAGACCGCCGAGACGCTGAACGCGCTCCGGGCCGGGGCGCAACATCAGGTGATAGGTATTGCCCAGAATGACGTCGGCGCCGAGGTCACGCACCTGATCCAGATACATGGCCTTGACGGTGCCGACGGTGCCGACCGGCATGAAGGCAGGCGTGCGGATGGTGCCGCGTGGCATGGCCACTTCGCCAAGGCGCGCGCCGCCGCTGGTTGCTTTGAGGGTGAAGGTGAAGTTCTCTTGCATCAGGTCTTCCGAAAAAGGAGGCTGGAATCGCCATAGGAATAGAAACGGTAGCCGGTTTCGATGGCGTGCCTGTAGGCCTCGCGCATGGTTTCCAGCCCGCAGAAAGCCGAAACCAGCATGAACAGCGTGGATTTCGGCAGGTGAAAATTGGTCATCAGAATATCGACCGCCTTGAAGCGGTAACCCGGCGTGATGAAGATGCCGGTGGCACCGGACCACGGCGCTATCTGGCCATCGTCGCGCGCAGCACTTTCGATCAACCGCAGCGAGGTGGTGCCAACGCAAACGATGCGCCCGCCCCTCGCCTTGACGGCATTCAGTTTGGCCGCCGTTTCCTCTGATACAGTGCCAATTTCGAAGTGCATCTTGTGCTCCTCGGTGTCGTCGGCCTTCACGGGCAAAAACGTGCCAGCGCCCACATGCAGCGTTACGAAATGCCGCTCGATACCGGCGGCATCCAGGGCTTCGAAGAGGGCGGGCGTGAAGTGGAGACCGGCGGTGGGTGCGGCGACGGCGCCTTTTTCGCGGGCGTAGATCGTCTGGTAATCCGTCTGGTCCTGCGCGTCTTCGGGTCGTTTCGCGGCGATATAAGGAGGTAGCGGGATGTGGCCGACGGAGGCGATGGCCTCGTCCAGCGCGGGGCCGGAGACATCGAACAACAGGGTGATCTCACCCTCCTCGCCCTTCTCCTCGACGGTCGCCTCCAGAAAAGCCAGACCGCAGGCATTGTCACGCTCGTAGCCGAAGCGGATGCGGTCGCCTTGCTTGATGCGCTTGCCGGGACGGGCGAATGCCTTCCAGCGGCTGGCATCTGCGCGCATGTGAAGCGTGGCGGAAACGGCCGTCTCCGGCGCACCCTCGCGAAGGCGAACGCCTTCGAGCTGGGCGGGGATAACGCGCGTGTCGTTGAAGACGAGCGCATCGCCCGGCTTCAGGAAGCTGGGGAGATCGAAGACATGATGGTCCGTCATGCTGTCCGCATTCGGGTCGACCACGAGCAGACGCGCACTGTCACGCGGGTTCGCCGGGCGAAGCGCGATGTTGTCGTCGGGAAGGTCGAAGTCGAACAGGTCTACACGCATGATGGGGCTCTTAGTTTTCAAGAATAGTCCGGCGCTCCGCTCTCGTCTTCCCTCATTCCTGTGCTTGTGACAGGAATCCAGTTGGCGCGCGTCTGCGCGGCAGGAAGACTCTTTTCAGCCCAAGGACTTGGGCTGGCTGGATTCCTGTGACGAGCACAGGAATGAGGGAGCAACGGCACCAGAATATTAAAACCCGCCCTGCATTGTCATTCGGGCGGGTAATTTGGATGACAAGGCGTTCTCTGCACTCGGCGTCATCCTCGGGCTTGTCCCGAGGATCCAACGATCCACAACATCGAATGTGGTTAGATCCTCGGGACAAGCCCGAGGATGACGACGGAGAGGTTTCGTTTCTATGTCACCCAATCAAAACCCGCCCCGCAGTTGCCTGCGAGGCGGGCCAAGTGTCTATATCCTATGCTCAGGCCGCAGAAGCAAGGCGGATCGAGACGATGGAATCGGGGTCTTTCACAGGCTCGCCGCGCTTGATCTTGTCGATGGCTTCCATGCCTTCGATGACCTGGCCCCAGACCGTGTACTGCTTGTTCAGCCATGGGCTGTCGGTAAAGCAGATGAAGAACTGCGAGTTGGCAGAATTCGGGCTCTGCGAACGGGCCATGGAGCAGGTGCCGCGCACGTGTGGGATAGCGGAAAATTCGGCCTGAAGGTCAGGCTTTTCGGAGCCGCCCATGCCAGCGCGCGAAGGGTTGAAGCTTTCCGCACCCTTCTTGCCGAACTTCACGTCGCCGGTCTGCGCCATGAAATCGGTGATGACGCGGTGGAAGACGACGCCGTCGTAAGCCTGCTCGGACACCAGTTCCTTGATGCGGGCAACGTGGCCAGGAGCCACTTCCGGCAGAAGCTGGATCACGACCTTACCGGTCGTTGTTTCCATGATGAGGGTGTTTTCGGGATCTTTGATCTCGGCCATGGTATCTCTCCTTTTACGTGGGCATGCGCCCGGTTTTATTTCTTGCCAACGGTGACTTTGACCATGCGGTCAGGATCGGAAACTTCGCCGTTGCCGCCTTTGCCCTTCTTGATCTTGTCCACAAATTCCATGCCGGACACAACCTTGCCGACAACGGTATATTGGCCGTTCAGGAACGAGCCCTGATCGAACATGATGAAGAACTGCGAGTTGGCGGAGTTAGGGTCCTGCGAACGGGCCATGCCGACCGTGCCGCGCTCGAACGGTGTCTTGGAGAACTCGGCTGGCAAATCCGGCAGGTCGGAACCGCCTGTGCCTGCGCGCTGGGCGTTGAAGGATTTGCTCATGTTGCCGTACTGCACATCGCCCGTCTGGGCCATGAAGCCGGGAATGACGCGGTGGAAAGCGACGTTGTCGTAAGCACCCTTTTCAGCCAGCGCCTTGATCTGCGCAACGTGCTTCGGCGCGACTTCGGGCATAAGCTGGATGACCACAGGGCCGTCCTTCAGCTGGATGGTGAGGAATTCCGCAGCCGAAGCAAAGGTGCTGGCGGCGATGGCGCTGACGAACAGGGCGCCTGCAAAGGCAAATCGAAGCAGTTTCATCGGATTGGCTCCAGAATATTGGCTGAGACTAGCGTTTCAGCTTGCTGTTGAGGGCGTGCAACACGGCTTTCGGCACGAAAGTCTCCACATTACCGCCCATTGCGGCGATCTGACGAACCAATGTGGCGGTAATGGGCCGCGATGCCGTGCCGGCGGGTAGAAAAACGGTCTGAATATCGGGCGCCATCTGCCGGTTCATGCCTGACATCTGCATTTCGTAATCCAGATCGGTGCCATCCCGCAGGCCGCGAACGAGAAGTGTCGCCCCATGTTCGCGGGCGGCATCCACCACCAGATTGGCGAAGGAAACGACTCGCAGACGAGCCGCCGCATCCGGCAGTGCTTCCGTCAAAGAAAGGCGGATAAGCTCGGCACGCTCCTCGAAGCTGAACATCGGCGCCTTGCCGGGATGAATGCCGATTGCGACGATAACCTGCGACGCCACGTTCAACGACTGGATCAGTACATCCAAGTGTCCGTTGGTCATGGGATCGAAAGATCCGGGATAAAAGGCAGTCGTCATACCGTTCTCGATATTTAACGTTAGTTGTGCCGCCTTTTGTCATGTAAGACAGGTCTTCGCAAGACCTCGACGTGGCAGGCTTTTCGCCGCACAGCCTCAATAATACTCTGAACATCATATGAACGCGCCATTCAGCGCGGCTTCAAAGCATATCTCTATAAACGTCTCATCGCATCGCAAACGGTCACTTTGGCCACTCGGAGACGGACATGCTGGCATTCATGATAGCACTGACAATCGCGACATCCTTTGTCGTCGAATATGTCTTCATGGATTGACGTGCACTGCCGGTTTTCTGAACGCCAGATGAATGAAGCATTCAACAACGCTTCAGAGGCGCGATGCTAATCGATTTTTAACAATAACGCGGAACTGGATCAGGTATCGCGCGTTCAGATCGCAGGTAAAGGAACGGACACATGTTTATCAGAGAAAAACAGTCTACTTCGGCGAAAATCGGCGTGATCAGCACTGCCTGGACAATGTTGGTTATCGCGATGGTAGCAACGACGTTCAGCCTTTACGGTCAAAAGCCGGAACAGAACGGCCCTGACTTCCCACAGCTCACATCCCGCACTCAATATATGAATTACTATTGATCCAGCGGGAGTAATAAATACGTAACTCTGGAGTTATGCTATGCTTACCTTTCTGACTTTGATTGCGGCCCTCATCAGCGCAATGTTCGTGGCCTCGGTCATCTCCGCAGTTACGGAGTCGCAGAAAGAAGACGAGCACTTCAGAGAGATGCTTGCGCGCAGCAAGTCATTTTAAGCGTCGATTACTTCACCAGCCGGGCGTAACTGCCCGGACGCAAAGAGCCGCCCTTTCAGAGGCGGTTTTTTTGTGCCTTTCTACCTGCCGCACCATCAAACCCGCCAGCAAACGCGATTGCTCACGCCTTCGTTTGCGATCAAGCGCTTTTCAGCCGAATTTAGCCTTCAATTTCAAGGTGGATTGATTTAAGGAAGCCCCATAGACCCGGCGTAACGGGCGATATTGTGAGGTTTGCATAGCGATGCTCGATTCCCTGAGAAATGCTTCTCGTACTTTGGCGGCCAAGATTCTTCTTCTCCTCCTCGTATTGTCCTTCGGCGTGTGGGGCGTTTCCGCCTCTCTGGTAACCACCAGTTCGCATGCCGTGATGACGGTGGGTGACCAGACGGTGACGCCGAACGAGTTTCGCTTTGCCTATCAGCGCCAGCTTGCCGATGTCGGTCGCCAGTTCGGCACGCGACTGACGACGGAGCAGGCCAAGGCCTTCGGCATCGATCGCCAGGTCTTCAGCCAGCTTTCCGCCGGTGCGGCACTGGATGAGCTTGCCTCGAAAATGAACCTCGGCCTTTCGGAAGATCGCCTCGCGACGCTGATCGCCGAAGACCCAGCCTTCAAGTCGCCAAGTGGCCAGTTCGATCGCGCGCTGTTCAGCCAGCGTCTGCGTGGCGCCGGTTTCAATGAAGACGATTACGTCAAGGAGCGCAGCAAGGTTGCCGTGCGTGGCCAGATCGTCGACGCCATCTCGGATGGCTTCAAGCCACCGCAGGTTCTGGTGGATGCATTGAAGCAGTACCGCGACGAACAGCGCTCCATCGAATACGTGCTGCTGTCCAACGCCAATATCGACCCGGTCAAAGCGCCCGGTGATGACGTGCTGGCACCATGGTTCGAAGCCAACAAGGCGAAGTACCGCGCCCCTGAGTATCGCAAGTTCACCTATGTGAAGCTCGAGCCATCCGACATCGCGGACCAGACCACGATTACGGATCAGCAGATTTCGGACTATTACGAAGGCCATAAGGACAACTTCCGCACTGCCGGTCGCCGCACCATCGAGCAGCTGACATTTGCCGACAAGGAAATGGCAGAGGCAGCGGCGACACAGATTCGTGCTGGTACCACCACCTACGATCAGGTCGTAAAGGATCAGGGCAAGCAGCCCGCCGACGTGACCCTCGGCGAGTTCACCAAGGACACCATTCCCGACCAGTCGATTGCCGAGGCCGCTTTCGCGATCCAGAAAGATGGCGGCGTTTCACCCGTTGTCGATGGCGCTTTCGGCCCGGTCATCCTGCGTGTGACGGGTATCAAGAACGAAAGCATGAAGACGCTGGACGAAGCGAAGGAAGAAATTCGCACCAATCTGGCAACCGCCAATGCCGCTGAAGAGCTGAACAATGTTCACGACCGCTACGAAGACCTGCGTGGTGGCGGCTCCTCCCTGTCGGATGCGGCAACGCAACTCAAGCTGAAGCCTGTGACCGTCAATTCCATCGACGCCAATGGCGAAGATGAAAGGGGCAATGCCGTCGAAGGTCTGCCGACGCCTGCCCTGGTCACGGAAGTGTTCAAGGCCGAACAGGGTGGCGATGCGCCTGCCGTCAATATCGGTCGCGATGGTTATGTCTGGTTCGACCTGCAGCAGATTACGCCTCCGCGTGACCGCACACTGGCCGAAGTCAAGGAACAGGTCGTTGCCGACTGGACTGCCGAACAGCAGCGCACAGCCCTTGCCGCCAAGGCAGAAGAGCTGAAGGCACGCGCCGACAAGGGCGAAACCCTTGCCGCAATTGCCAGTGAAATGGGACTGGCCGTGGAAACGAAGATGGGTCTTCGTCGCACGAGTGGAGACGCGGTTCTCGGTCAGCAGGCCGTTGCCGCCGTATTTGCGGGCGCACAGGGTCTTGTCGGCACAGCTCCCGATACGGATGGCTCCAGCCGCGTGCTGTTCAAGGTGACCGAGGTCAACACCACAACGCCATCAGACGCGCTTGACAACAACGACCAGCAGGTCACCGCCATGGCGACTGCCGCCGGTGATGACATGCTGGACCAGATGGTCAACCGCCTTCAGAATGACTATGGTGTGACCATCAATCAGGCTGCCGCAGACCAGGCCATGACCGCCTTTTAATCCATCCAGGGGACGTGACGACATGGCTGAATTGAAGCCGCTGATTGCGAAGGTGGCCAACGGCGAAAGCCTGAACCGCGAAGAAGCGCGGCAGGCCTTCGACGTGCTGATGTCCGGCGAGGCGACGCCATCGCAAATCGGTGCCTTTCTCATGGCCTTGCGGGTGCGTGGCGAAACGGTGGATGAAATCGTCGGTGCCGTGTCATCGATGCGCTCGCGCATGCTGCCGGTCACCGCGCCTGCTGATGCCATCGATATCGTCGGCACGGGCGGCGATGGCCTTGGCACTTACAACATCTCAACCCTCGCCTCCATCATCGTTGCTGGTGCGGGTGTGCCGGTGGCAAAGCATGGTAACCGCGCGCTCAGCTCCAAATCCGGCACGGCAGATGCGCTCTCCGTTCTCGGCGTCAAGCTTGATATCGAACCGGAGCTGATCAGCCGTTGCATCGGCGCAGCCGGTCTCGGCTTCATGTTCGCGCAGCGCCACCACTCCTCCATGCGCCACGTCAACCCGACCCGTGTGGAACTGGGCACCCGCACCATCTTCAATCTGCTTGGCCCGCTCTCCAACCCGGCAGGCGCAAAGAAACAGCTTCTCGGCGTATTTGCCCCGCACTGGCTTGTGCCCCTTGCCGAAGTGCTGCGCGATCTGGGTTCGGAAAGTGTGTGGGTCGTGCATGGCAGCGGTCTGGACGAAATCACCACCACCGGCACCACCCATGTGGCCGCACTGGAAAACGGCAAGATCAGAACATTCGAGCTGACGCCGAAAGATTTCGGCGTGGACGCAGCGGGGATAGATGACCTCAAGGGCGGCGATGGCGTGGTCAATGCCGCAGCCTTGCGCGAGGTTCTGGGCGGGCGTAAAAATCCCTATCGCGATATTTCGCTGTGCAATGCCGCAGCCTCGCTGGTTGTTGCGGGCAAGGCCGAGACGTTGGCCGATGGCATGAAGCTGGCGGCTTCCGCGCTGGACGATGGCCGGGCCGCTGCGGCGCTGGACCGGCTGGTTGCCGTATCGAACGAAGAGTAAGGCACTATCATGAGTGATATTCTGACAAAGATCGAAGCCTACAAGCGCGAGGAAATCGCTGCTGCCAAGGCAAAGGTGTCCCTTGCTGATCTGAAAGCCATGGCTGCCGACCAGACCGCACCGCGTGGTTTCTATCAGGCGCTCAAACGTCGGCAGGACAACGGCACCTTCGGCCTGATTGCCGAGATCAAGAAAGCCAGCCCTTCGAAAGGCCTCATCCGCCCTGATTTTGATCCGCCCGCGCTGGCCAAGGCCTACGAAGCCGGTGGTGCGGCCTGTCTCTCCGTGCTGACGGACACGCCAAGCTTTCAAGGCGCCCCGGAATTTCTGACGAACGCCCGCAACGCCTGCGCCCTGCCCGCGCTTCGTAAGGATTTCATGTTCGAAACCTATCAGGTGCATGAAGCCCGCGCCTGGGGTGCAGACTGCATTCTTCTCATCATGGCATCGCTTTCCGATGACGAGGCGAAGCGTCTGGAGGACGAGGCGTTCTCGCTGGGCATGGATGTGCTGGTGGAAGTGCACGACGAGGAAGAAACCGAGCGCGCGCTGAAGCTCGCCTCGCCGCTGCTGGGCATCAACAACCGCAATCTACGAACCTTCGAGGTCAGCCTTGAGGTCAGCGAGCGTCTGGCAAAGCTGGTGCCGCAGGACAAGCTGCTGGTGGGCGAAAGCGGTGTCTTTACGTTCGAGGATTGCACCCGCCTTCAGGCCTCGGGCATCACCACCTTCCTGGTGGGCGAAAGCCTGATGCGCAAGGACGACGTTGCCGCCGCCACACGCACGCTGCTGACGGGCCGCAACGACATCATGGCCGCGGAATGAGCAGCGAACCCAAACTCACCCATATCGGCGCCTCCGGCGAGGCCCATATGGTCGATGTCGGCGACAAGTCCGAAACGACTCGCGTTGCGGTGGCCGAAGGCTATGTGAAGATGAAGCCGGAAACGCTGGTGCTGATCCGTGACGGCAACGCCAAAAAGGGCGATGTCATCGGCACGGCGCGGCTGGCGGGCATCATGGCCGCCAAGCAGACGCCCAATCTCATTCCGCTGTGCCACCCGCTGATTCTGACTAAGATCGTCGTGGATATCACCGAAGACGATGCCTTGCCTGGCCTGCGCGTGGAAGCGACCGTGAAGCTGACCGGCAAGACCGGTGTGGAAATGGAAGCATTGACCGCCGTTTCCATGGCGTGCCTGACGATTTACGACATGGCCAAGGCCGCCGACAAGACCATGGAAATCGGCTCGATCCGCCTTCTCGAAAAGAGCGGCGGCAAATCCGGGCATTTCAAACGGTGAGATAAGCAGCGCTGACGGCACAAACCGACAGCACAAGACATGCGAGAGGACCCATGATGAAACCTGCCCTCTTGCCCGTTGCAGATGCACAGGCGCGCTTGCTGGCTGCAGCCATTCCGGTGACCGGCACGGAAACCGTCACGCTCGACCAAGCTGATGGCCGCGTTCTGGCCCAAGACCTCACCGCCCGGCTTACCCAGCCACCTTTCGATGCATCCGCTATGGATGGTTACGCCCTGCGCGCTGCCGATGCGCCGCAGATCGGTGCCGTGCTCGATGTCATCGGCGAATCAGCCGCCGGTCACGCCTTTGACGGCGTCGTTGGCGAAGGCCATGCCGTGCGCATTTTCACCGGTGCCATCGTGCCAGCGGGCGCGGATGCCGTTCTCATTCAGGAAGACGCAGACGTGCTGGAGCCCGGCAAAATCCGCACAACATTTGCGGTAACCGCAGGCAGGCACATCAGGCCGCGCGGACAGGATTTCATCGAGGACGAAACGGGGCTGAAGGCCGGAACGGAGATGAGCTTCACCGACATCACCCTTGCCGCCGCCATGAACCACGCGACGCTCAGCGTCTTCCGCAAACCGCTGATCGCCATTCTCGCAACGGGTGACGAGCTGGTTGCCCCCGGTGGCACGCCCAACGCGGCACAGATCATCGCCTCCAACACCTTCGGCGTCGCCGCACTCGCCCGCAAAGCAGGCGCCGACATTCTCGACCTCGGCATCGTAGCCGACGACGAAGCCCTCATCCGCGCCGCAATCGACAAAGCCATCGCCGCCAAAGCCGACGTCCTCGTCACCCTCGGCGGCGCATCGGTTGGCGACCACGATCTCGTTCAGTCAGCGCTGAAGGCGCAGGGCATGACACTCGACTTCTGGCGCATCGCGATGCGCCCCGGCAAACCGCTGATGGTCGGCTCCATCGGCGACATGCAGGTGCTGGGCCTCCCCGGCAACCCCGTCGCCAGCCTCGTTTGCAGCCTGCTGTTTCTGGAACCCCTCATCCAAAAAATCAGCCACCGCCAGATCACCTCACGCGAAATCAAAGCCAGGACGGCCACGACGCTGAAGGCCAACGACCAGCGGCAGGATTATCTGCGCGCGCGCATCGTTGGCCACGAAAATGGTCAGCCGGTCATCGAGGCCTTCACCAAGCAGGATTCGTCGATGATTAAGATCATGGCGGAGTCGGATTGCCTGATTGTGCGTGCGCCGTTTGCGGAGGAATTGGAGGTTGGTGGGGAGTGTTTGGTGGTGCGGTTGCGGTAACGGCGCAAATAGATTGGTACTACCCAATTTTGGCAAGAGCTGTCGTTTCAACGCCAATCCTAAACACCGTTGAACTGGTGTGGTAATTATCGGCGGCTTCTAACCATTCTGGTTGTAGACGGACAGTGGAGCAAAAATTTGAAACTGTTGCACAGTGCAATTCTCGTAGTCGTCACTGCGTTTGCGGGGTGCTCGCAAGCAAGCGAAGAAAGCATTAGGCTCGCAAAAGAAGTGCAGCAGTGCATGGAACGGGGAAATGACGGAGCGCCGGTTTCAGTACCGGTACGAATCGCTCTTACGCATGACGGAGCGGTGACGCTAGTTGAAGTCAAAGGACGTGACTCAAACCAGAGGCTCTATGACGCTCAAGACGCAATAATGCGCGCCATTGAGAGTTGCGCACCGTATCATGTTGGTCGGAGTGGCGAGTTTGAGATTGTGCTTTCGTATTGACGGATACCAACTTTAAATGTCGGTTATTGGTGCGCTCTTGCCATTAGGCGATCTTATTTGCGACGGCGAATGAAGCAGCGCCTGCAAAAACGTTGCGAGAGAACGTTGAGCGACATACTCTTTTCAAATGACGCGGCAAATTACACCATAGACGATTGTGGTCCGGCTTGCCCTGCTTCGAGACGTGAAGGGCCAAGCTGTTCCAGTTGAAAAGCACTGCGGGGTGTAGATAAAATGAAAAGACATTTGTCAAATGTTCTGGGCGGTGTCGCCGCCGGACTGTCCGCGTGGCTCGCGGGTGCCCTGGACGCCACATTTTGGGTATCATGTATCGCAGCTGGATGCGGGGGATTCGCAGGAACTTACCTCGCCCAGAAGCTTACTGGATACACATGATAGCTTCACTTGACCTAGTGTCCACGCTAACTCGCACGCTCAGTGGGGTTTACCGTACTTTCGAGATATGCTGACCTTGAAACAATTATGATTGGCATGGACGCCACCATCCACACCAGATTTCGAGCAATGTGCAATCTGCACCGATAATCAATGATCATGAGGACACCGCGGCACTCTTTGTCTTGGCATCGCAATCAATATACCTAATGTCCCTGGGGACGAAAACATCGCGGGGCATATTGATGATATCAGAAAAAATTCGAGAAGCGGTCAGGTTGATGGAGGCCCAAACTGATAGATTCACGACCCTGATCCCGCTACCTGACGACACGACCATCCAATATGTCGAGCATAAGATTGGCCTGAAGCTACCTGAAGATTACCGATATCTTGTTCAAAATGCCGGAAATATAGTTCTGACCAAGGAGCTGCTCTATCTTCGCGCCGACAGCGAGGGACGATGCAATATTCTGCCAAGTATAGCGAGCGCTCGGGATTCAGGGCTCCCAACCGACTGGTTGCCTATTTGCCGAGACAACAACGATTATTATTGTCTACTGCCAGATGGGTCCGTCGAGCTCTGGTCTCACGACCAGATATTCGAGGGACATTGGTCCGACCTTTCCGATTGGGTCGTAGATAGTTTCATCAATGGCAACTGATCATGTTCGTCCACATAGGAACCATGTAGAAGCCTCAGAACAGGTGTCCAACATCGTTGTGGAAAACTGAATGGGGTCGCATCGTCCGCAATTGGTAAAGCAGACTTAAAACCCAAAAGGCCGCATCGCTGCGGCCTTTTTTATTTCGCCCTCAATCGCCGTCGCCTCAAACCAACCGGCTCCGCTCCAGCGCGGCCTCAATGAAGCTCGCGAACAGCGGGTGCGGGTCGAGAGGGCGGCTTTTAAGTTCGGGGTGGTACTGCACGCCGATGAACCATGGGTGATCGGGGTATTCCACCGTTTCCGGCAGAACTCCGTCCGGGGACATGCCGGAGAAGACGAGGCCGCAGTTTTCGAGGCGGTCCTTGTAGTCTACGTTGACTTCGTAGCGGTGGCGGTGGCGCTCGGAGATGTCCGTGGAGCCGTAGATTTCGGCAATCTTGGTGTCTTTCTTGAGCGATGCTTTATAGGCGCCCAGGCGCATCGTGCCGCCGAGATCGCCGGCTGCGTTGCGCTTTTCGAGCTCGTTGCCCTTCACCCATTCGGTCATCAAGCCGACGACCGGCTCGGATGTCGTGCCGAATTCGGTGGATGAAGCCGCTTCGATGCCAGCCAGATTGCGCGCCGCTTCCACGACCGCCATCTGCATGCCGAAGCAGATACCGAAATAGGGCACCTGACGCTCGCGAGCGTATTGCGCAGCACGGATCTTGCCTTCGGAGCCGCGCTCGCCAAAACCGCCGGGAACGAGGATGGCATCGACCTTTTCGAGATAGGGTGCCGGGTCTTCCTTTTCGAAGACTTCCGACTCGATCCACTCCAGCTTGACCTTGACGCGGTTGGCAAAGCCACCGTGATGCAGCGCTTCGATCAGCGACTTATACGCGTCCTTGAGGCCGGTATATTTGCCGACGATGGCAATCGTCACTTCGCCTTCCGGTGTGTGGATGCGGTTGCAGACCTCTTCCCACTGCTCAAGACGCGGCTTTGGCGCAGGCTCGATGCCGAAGGCGGCCAGCACTTCGTTGTCGAGGCCTTCCTTGTGGTAGGCAATCGGAACGTCATAGATATTGGCCACATCCAGCGCCTGAATGACGGCGGATGGACGCACGTTGCAGAACAGCGAAAGCTTGCGGCGTTCGGCCTCGGGGATTTCCCGGTCGGCACGCACGAGAAGAATATCGGGGTGAATACCCAGCGCCTGCAATTCCTTGACGGAGTGCTGCGTCGGCTTGGTCTTCAGCTCACCGGCTGCCGGAATGTAAGGCATTAGCGTCAGGTGCACGAAGATGGCCGTGCCGCGTGGCAGGTCGTTCTTGGCCTGACGGATGGCTTCCATGAATGGCATGGCTTCGATGTCACCCACCGTGCCGCCGATTTCGCAGATAACGAAGTCGTATTCCTCATTGCCTTCGGTCACGAAATTCTTGATTTCGTTGGTGACGTGGGGAATGACCTGTACCGTCGCGCCGAGATAATCGCCGCGGCGTTCCTTATCGATGATGTTCTTGTAGATGCGACCCGTGGTGATGTTGTCGGTCTTGGTGGCCGAGCGCCCCGTGAAGCGTTCATAGTGACCAAGATCGAGGTCCGTCTCCGCGCCATCATCGGTCACGAACACCTCACCGTGCTGGGTGGGGCTCATGGTGCCGGGATCGACATTGAGATAGGGGTCAAGTTTGCGAAGCCGCACCCGGTAACCACGGGATTGCAACAACGCTCCGAGTGCTGCAGCCGCAATGCCCTTACCAAGTGAGGAGACCACGCCGCCTGTGATGAATACATATCGCGCCATGGGATTTACCGCTTACCTTTAAAAGAGTGATTCCGCCAGCCCAAATTTCTGAACGCCCGCATTCATCTGTTGATTAAGGGCTACGCTTGGCCGGAATGTAAACAAAAGAAAACCGGCAGGCTTTTGGCCTGCCGGAGTGATAGGATTGAACCGGTTTTACTGGCCGGTGGGGACTGCGTTTTTGGCCGGAGCCGGTGTCGCAGGTGCCGGAGTGGCTGGTGTCGTCGTGGCCGGAGCCGTGCCTGTGGCAGGAGCGGCAGCGCCGTTGCTGGAGGATGGCACGCCACCTTCCGCCGGAGCCTGCGTTGCCGGTGCGCCAGACGATGGGCCAAGCGTATCAAGAATGCCGTTACCCTGCCCTTGCGTAGCGGGAATACGGTCCAGAATATCGGTCGGGCGCGCTTCATAGCGGGTCAGAAGACCAAGGCCGAGGGACGTTGCGAAGAACAGTGCCGCGAGGATGGCCGTGGTGCGCGTCAGGGCATTTGCCGTACCGCGTGCGGACATGAAGCCCGAGCCACCACCGATACCAAGGCCACCGCCTTCGGAACGCTGGATCAGAACCACGCCGACGAGCGCCAGCACGATCATGAGATGAATAACAATCAGTACGTTCTGCATGACAATCCATTCCATGCCCCATCAGGAGCACAATGAAGAAGTTTGCGGCTCTTTACATGAGGCGAAAGCGTATTCCAAGCCCCTGCGAGACGAAAGCCGGGTTGCTTTACCTAAAAAATCAAGCCGTCAATTTCTCGTATGCCGCATAGATGGACAGGAAGTCGGATGCTTTCAAGCTGGCACCGCCGATCAGCGCGCCATCGACATTCTCGACACCCATCAATTCCAGCGCATTGCCCGGCTTGACGGAGCCGCCATAGAGAATGCGCATGCCCTTGCCTTCTTCGCCGAAACGCTTGACCAGTTCATCACGCATAAAGGCATGGGCCTCGCGCACGTCCTGCGTGGTCGGCGTCAGGCCAGTGCCGATGGCCCAGACGGGTTCGTAGGCGATGACAGTATCTGCGGCAGTCGCCTCATCCGGCAGGGAACCGGCCAGCTGGCGCTTGAGAATATCCAACGTCTGGCCGGACTTGCGCTCATCCGCCGTCTCACCGATGCAGACGATGGCAACGAGGTCTGCGGCGTGCGCAGCGGATGCCTTGGCACGGACCAGATGGTCGGTCTCGGCGTGGTCGGTGCGGCGCTCCGAATGGCCGACGATGACGTGTGTGCCGAAGCAATCAGCAATCATTTCAGCGGAAATATCGCCCGTGTGGGCACCCGACGCGTTCTGATGGCAATCCTGCGCGCCGATTTTCAGCGGGCTGTCATCGCACAGCGCCGTTGCCACATAAAGAAGCGTCGAGGGCGGGCAGATCAGCGCATCAACCTTTTCTGAAAGGGAACCTTTGACACCTTCGGCCATCGCTTTGATCTGATCAAGCGACTCGCGCGTTCCGTTCATCTTCCAGTTTCCAGCGACGAGCGGGCGAACATCAGGGGTCATAAGCGATCCATTCCTCTTTGCTTGATAGGCGCTCGCTTCAACAGAAAGCGCCACAACATCAGATTACCCGTCCCTCTTAAAACGTACGGTCGAGATTTGGTACAAAAAAGAACGATTTGCGGGGAAAACCTTACGCAAAATCGCTATTTTGCGTTCGTTTTCGGGCTCAACGCGCGATCAGGAAGTTCAAGACAGAGCGCCAGTCAGTCATCCGCAACGGCGTTCCATGGGTTCCGCTCTTGTACAGCGTGAACCGAACCGGCTGCCCGGCCTTCAGCAAAGAGCGGAACATCGTGGATTGCTGGTCTGCCGAATATACCTTGTCTTCGCTGCCATGCGTGAACCAGAGAGGCTTTTTGGCCTTCGCAAACGCGCTTTTGGGAAAATCGGGATCGACCGCGCCGCCAAGGATAGCCATGCCTTTCAGATCGGACACGGCTTGGCTGTCGCGGCTGATGCCGTAGCAGATGAAACTGCCCATGGAGGCGCAGGCGAGGATGACGGGACGCCCACCGGATTTTGCCTTTGCATCTGAAATCAGGGCTGCGACATCGGCCACGCCCTTTTCATCGAAGCTCTTCACGCTGGGCGCATAATAGGTACCGCCATTGGCAACGGCCAGATTTTTCAGCCGGTTGAAGTTGCCACCGAATGTATAGTCGTTCATGCCCAGCCTGCGGTCGCCGCCGCGCCCATGGATGAAGATGACGGTGAAGGCCTGACCGGAAGCGGCACCCACGCGACCGACATCCAGCGCCCTACCCCCGACCGAGATCGTTTCCAACTCTTGAAATTTCTTGGGCGCGAGATCGACATATTGTCGCTTCACACGCCGTTCCGGCGTTTCGTCGCGCCCATTGATGTCGCGCATTTCCTGATAATCGATGATTTCCGATGCGCCATTATCGCCGGTGGACAGCACCGTCTGGCTGGAAAACAGCTCGTCCTTAAAGGGTTTCAGCGGCCCGCTGGCGCTTTGCGCCGAGGCTGGCACGATCGCAACAGACAGGCAAAAAAGAGTACAAAAGGTGAAGATAGCTGTGGACATGCCTTGAGGAACCCATTCAATTCGGCCACAACACTTGCCATCCGGGCGAGCGCGGCGCAATCCTTGGACGACGCGAAAACCGATCATCCGTGCTTGAGTAGCAAATATGCGTTGCCAACAGTGGCAAATCATAAACCTGCTCGCATGGCCAAATTCTGATTGAACTGGGCACAATGGACGATAGCAACGATCTTTTTTCAAGCCAAACCGCACCCAAGCCACAGGAGCCAGAGTCTGCTGCGGCCAAACCTGCGCCCGTGGTGAAAGCCGCTGCCAGCGCGCCGAAGCCTGCGTCCGTGACCACGTCTTCCGAGCAGGAGTATGGCGCTTCGTCCATCCGCGTGCTGGAAGGGCTGGAGCCTGTGCGCATGCGCCCCGGCATGTATATCGGCGGCACGGATGAAAAGGCTCTGCACCATCTGTTTGCCGAAGTCATCGACAACTCCATGGACGAAGCCGTTGCGGGCCACGCCAATTTCATCGAAGTTCACCTGGATGCGGAAGGCTTTCTGACCGTTAGCGATAATGGTCGCGGCATTCCGGTGGAAAACCATCCGCAGGTGCCCGGCAAATCCACGCTCGAAGTCATCATGACCAAGCTGCATGCGGGCGGCAAGTTCGATGGCAAGGCCTATGAAACATCGGGCGGTTTGCACGGCGTCGGCGTTTCCGTGGTCAATGCGCTATCGGACCTGCTGGAAGTGGAAGTCGCGCGCAATCGCAAGCTCTACCGCCAGCGCTTTTCGCGCGGCGTGCCCATGGGCGGGCTTGAGGAGCTGGGCGATGTGCACAATCGTCGCGGCACACGCGTGCGTTTCCATCCCGATCCGCAAATCTTCGGTGACCACGCAAAGTTCGAACCGGCGCGCATCTTCCGCATGGCGCGCTCCAAAGCCTATCTCTTCGGCGGCGTCGAGATCCGCTGGAGCTGCGATCCCGGCATGGTGGCACCGGATGGTGACATTCCTGAAAAGGCTGTCTTCCACTTCCCTGGCGGCCTGAAGGACTATCTGGCGGCAACGCTTGGCAAGGAATTCACCGTTACGCGCGAAATCTTCTCCGGCAAGACAGAGAAGACCGGCGGTCACGGCGCCATGGAATGGGCTGTGACGTGGTATGGCGGCGATGCGCAACTGCATTCCTATTGCAACACCATTCCGACGCCGGAAGGCGGCACGCACGAGGCAGGGCTACGCATCGCGCTGACCAAGGGTCTCAAAAACTACGCCGAGTTGACGCAGAACAAGCGCGCCCGCGAAATCACCACCGATGACGTGATGATTTCGGCTGTCGGCATGCTCTCCGTCTTCATTCGCGAACCGGAATTCGTCGGCCAGACGAAGGACAAGCTGGCCACCGTCGAGGCACAGCGCATCGTTGAAAACGCGCTGCGCGATCCGTTCGACCATTATCTGGCCGGGAATCCGAACGAAGCAGCAAAATTGCTGGACTGGGTTATCGAGCGCTGCGAAGAACGCCTTCGCCGTCGCAAGGAAAAGGAAGTCAACCGCAAGACCGCCGTTCGCAAGCTGCGGCTTCCCGGCAAGCTGGCGGATTGTTCGCAGAACACGGCTGAGGGTGCCGAGCTGTTCATCGTTGAGGGTGATTCGGCTGGCGGTTCGGCCAAGCAGGCGCGCAACCGCGCCAATCAGGCAATTCTGCCGCTGCGAGGCAAGATCCTCAACGTCGGCAGCGCCAGCCGCGAAAAGCTCTCTGCCAACCAGCAGATCGCCGATCTCATTCAGGCGCTGGGCTGTGGGACACGCACCAAGTATCGCGATGAGGATTTGCGCTATGAGCGCATCGTCATCATGACCGATGCCGACGTCGATGGCGCACATATCGCCTCGCTGCTGATCACTTTCTTCTATCAGGAAATGCCGGAACTCATCCGCGGCAGCCACCTCTATCTGGCTGTGCCGCCGCTCTACGTCATCCGTCAGGGTGCGAAGACGGTCTACGCCCGCGACGACGCGCACCGTGCCGAATTGATGGAAACCGTCTTCAAAGGCAAGAAGGTCGAAATCGGCCGCTTCAAAGGCCTCGGCGAAATGATGCCCGCGCAGTTGAAAGAAACGACCATGGACCCCTCCAAGCGCACGTTGCTGCGCGTGGAAATCGATGACGTGGATTTCGAGGGCACCCGCGAAGCCGTTGACAACCTGATGGGCACGAAGCCGGAAGCACGCTTCCGGTTCATTCAGGATCGTTCCGCGTTTGCGGAGAATTTGGATATTTGACATAGCCGATATGCGCAACTGCATTCGATTTTTTGCCGTTCATGGCTGGAAATCATCCGCCACCATGTTATCTAAGAACAAACGAAGCAGCGGCCTTGAACCGCGTGTGAAAGGAAATGGCCATGAGCGGCATTCACGACATGATCGACGGCGAAGTGAAGGGTAACGATATCGTTCTCTTCCTCAAGGGCACACCGCAGTTTCCGCAGTGTGGTTTTTCCGGGCAGGTCGTACAGATTCTCGACTACCTGGGTGTGGAATATAAGGGCATCAACGTTCTTGCGGATGCCGATCTGCGTCAGGGTATCAAGGATTACTCCAACTGGCCGACCATTCCTCAGCTCTACATCAAGGGCGAGTTTCTCGGCGGCTGTGACATCGTGAGAGAGATGTTCCAGTCGGGTGAGCTTCAGGAACAACTTCAGGAACAGGGTATCAGCGTCCGCGCGGCGTGATTCCGGCCGGGTTTCCCCGGCCCCCCTACTTTTAAAAACTTGTCTAGGCGTTGCCCCAAGCAACGCCTTTGCCGTTCTTTTGGGACAAACTCTGTGACACATCCTTCACAATCGGAATCGACGCGCGCCGTCGCCATGGGGCGGACGGAATTCATCGCGCTGGCAGCGGCGCTGATGGCGCTGAATGCACTGGCTATCGACATCATGTTGCCGGGCCTGCAGGAAATCGGCGCCTCGCTGGGTGTCGATAATGAAAACCATCGCCAATATGTCATCTCGGCCTATCTGATCGGCTTTGGCATTTCGCAACTCTTCTATGGCCCGATTGCAGACCGCTTCGGGCGTCGTAAACCCATGCTGTTCGGTCTGGGCATCTACATCATCTCGTCCATTGCCGTTATTTTCGTGCCGTCCTTTGCGGGACTTCTCGTTTTGCGTTTCATTCAGGGCATCGGCTCTGCGGCCACGCGCGTCATCACCATATCCATCGTCCGCGATATCTACGGCGGCAGGCAGATGGCAGAAGTCATGTCGCTGATCATGATGGTGTTCATGGTCGTTCCCGTCATCGCGCCCGGGACGGGACAGATCGTGCTGTTCTTCGGCGACTGGCATCTGATTTTCGGCTTCATGGCCGGTATTGCTGCTATCGTCACTGTCTGGATGTATCTGCGTCTGCCGGAAACGCTGCATGCAGAAGACGTGCGGCCCCTAACCGTTTCATCCGTTCTGGCGGGCTTCAAGATCGTTCTGACCAACCGGGTCGCGCTTTGCTACACGATTGCAAGCACGATCATCTTCGGTGCGCTGTTCGGTTTCATCAATTCGGCAGAGCAGGTCTATAAGGGCATTTACGGGCTGGGCCCATGGTTTGCGGCGGCCTTTGCGGGCGTGGCGCTGTTCATGGCGCTGTCGTCGTTCCTCAACTCCCGTCTCGTTGGGCGCTTCGGCATGAGAAAGCTGTCGCATGGCTCGTTGATCGGCTTTATCTGCATCACCCTCGTCTGGCTTGTGCTGCAAATCGTCGGCCCGCAACCCATGCCATTCTTCCTGTTCATTCTGATGTTCGCACTGGCTATGTTCCAGTTCGGCCTCATCGGCTCGAACTTCAACTCGCTGGCCATGGAGCCGCTCGGCCACGTGGCGGGCACGGCGTCATCGGTCATCGGCTTCATGAGCACGATTGGCGGCTCGCTGATCGGCGCGGCCATCGGCCAGGCTTTCAACGGAACGGCCCTGCCCATGGTGGCAGGCTTCTTCGTGGTCTCGGTCCTCGGCCTCGTCTTCGTGCTGATCGGTGAAAAGGGCGTGCTGTTCCAGCCGCAGAACAAGCCGACACACTGATTTCGAACTATCGAAAACACAAAAGGCGCGGATGGTGACATCCGCGCCTTTTGTATTCATGAGGTGAGAAATCAGACCGTGAATATCTTTTCGCGCAGCAGGGTCCACGTTTCCTTGTCGGGCGCAAGCAGCAGGCCACCGCTGACATGGCTCGGCAGATAGGGCGAACCATCGAAGCGCGCCGCGTAAGCACCGGCTTCCTGCGAGATCAGCGTGCCTGCAAGGTGATCCCAAGGCATCAGCTTGTTGTACATGAGGAAGTGCATGTGCCCGCCCGCGAAGATGCGGTATTCGTGCGCGGCGCAGCGGTAGCTGGTGAACAGGCGCACATCGGCCAGATTGCTCAACAGCGTGCGGCGAACCTCGCCGTCGAAATAGCCTGTGTTGGCGATGCCGATCATCTGCGAAAGCTCAGGGGCCGGAACGACATTCATCTGCGACTGTGAACCGTCGGCGCTGCACATCCATGCGCCGGAGCCTTTTTCGGCGATGGTCCAGTCATTGCCGAGCGGATCGTAGATGATGCCCGCAACCGTCTCGCCCTTCGAGATGACGCTGAGCATAACGCCGAATAGCGGCAGTCCGGCTGCGAAGTTGAAGGTGCCGTCGATGGGGTCCACCACCACGGCCAGATCTGCATCGCCAAGCTTGGTCAGCAGTTCGGGATCACTGGCAACCGCTTCTTCGCCGATAAACAGGGCATCCGGCATGAATTCGGCAACGCGGGCACGGATCAGGCGCTCTGCCGCCTCATCCGCTTCCGTCACAAGGTCGATGGCTTCCGTTTTCACCCGCACATCGTCTTCGCCCAGATTGCGAAACCTTGGCATGATTTCCACGGCGGCTGCTTCCTGCAGCGCGTTGGCGAGAGATGCGATGTCGAGTTCAACGGTCATATCAATTCCTTTTTGCGTGTCTAATCAAAGGCCGACGATTTCGCGGCGAAGCATTTTCCAGCTTTCCTTGTCCGGTGCGGACAGAATACCGCCGGTCAGGTCACCGGGGCGGTAGGGTGTGCCGTCGAATTTTGCGGTGTGGCCGCCCGCTTCCTGATGCGCCAGCACGCCAGCCAGATGGTCCCACGGCATCAGCTTTTCATGGCCAATGAAATGCAGCTTGCCGGTGGTGACGAGCCAGTATTCATGGGCCGAACAGTTCAGCGAAAGGGCCATCTTCGCCTTCGTCATGTTGGCCGCGATAACAGGGCGGCGCTCTTCGAAGCTGTGGCCCCAGGAGAAGATGCCGACCATTTCGGACAGCGAAACACTCTGCGCGACCCGCAACTTGGCATCGCTGCCGTTCTTGCGTTTCAGCGTCGCCCCTGCCCCTTTGACGGCAACAATCGTGTCGCCCATGACGGGGTCATGAATGATGCCCGCGACCGTCTCGCCTTTGACAGTCACGGCAAGCAGCGTTCCGAAGGCGGGAAATCCTGAGGCGTAGTTGAATGTGCCATCGACGGGATCGATCACGAAAGCGAGGTCCGCACTGGTCAGCGCCGGAATGACGGAATGGTCAGCGTCATAGGTCTCTTCGCCAACGATATGGGCTTTGGGAAAACGTGAGAGCAAAGCGGCGGTGATGCGCTTTTCCGCCAGAACATCGGCCTCGGTCACGAGGTCGACAACCGAGGTCTTCTGGGAAATATCGGAGGCGCTGAGATTGCGAAAGCGGGGCATGATCTCGTTGACGCCAGCATCTGCAACGGTCGAAATCAGGAAATCTAGATCGGTATCTGAAAGTGTCATGAAGGTTCTTCTAAAAGATGGGAGAGAAAGCCTCCACGCTCTAAGCTCCTAGCATGACGGATCGGTGACAGTCAGGCCTGCGAAATCGAAGAGCTTGGTATCAAGAAGATGAGACGGGTTAACGTGCGCCATGGCGCGCAGCATCACATCCTTGCGGCCCGGCATTTTCCGCTCCATGTCCGCCAGCATATCCTTCATGGCATTGCGCTGAAGGCCGTCCTGCGAACCACAGAGATCGCAGGGAATGATCGGGAAATCCATCGCGGTCGAGAACTTCGACATGTCCTCTTCGGCACAATAGGCCAGGGGCCGCAGCACCATCAGGTCGCCTTCGTCATTCATCAGCTTGGCTGGCATCGCGGCAAGGCGTCCACCGTGGAAGAGGTTCATGAAGAAGGTTTCGAGAATGTCCTCGCGGTGGTGACCGAGCACCAGCGCATCGCAGCCTTCTTCACGGGCGATGCGGTAGAGATTGCCACGGCGCAGTCGCGAACAGAGCGAGCAATAGGTACCGCCAGCGGGCACCTTTTCCTTCACGATCGAATAGGTGTCGCGATATTCAATGCGGTGCGGCATGCCGATCCGGGTCAGATATTCCGGCAGAATGTGCTTGGGGAAATTCGGCTGGCCCTGATCGAGATTGCAGGCGATCAGGTCCACCGGCAGCAGGCCGCGCCACTTGAGGTCCATCAGCAGTGCCAGCAGGCCGTAACTGTCCTTGCCGCCGGACAGACCGACGAGCCAGCGCTTCTGTCCGTTCAGCATGCCGAAATCATCGAAGGCCTGACGCACATTGCGCAAAAGCCGCTTGCGCAGCTTGTTGAACGAGACCGAACCGGGCGCGTTGGCAAACAGTGGATGCGCGCCACCCTGCCCTTCGGGCTCCACGCCTTCGGGCATGTCATCGATATCTGCGGAAATGGTCATGGCAATCTCGTTTGTTCCCGACGCCACAGCGTCCGGTATCAGGGAATGCCCGCATATGCCGTCAAGATCAAGCCCCGAATACGGACCAGCCCATTTCATTGGCCAGCATTTCCAGCGCATCGGAGCCAAGCGCAGAGTTGCCGACCTCGTTCAAACCGGGAGACCAGACGGCGATGGAGGCCTTGCCTGGTGCCACCACCAGAATGCCGCCGCCCACGCCGCTCTTGCCCGGCAGACCGACGTGATAGGCGAAATCGCCAGAGCCGTCATAGTGTCCGCAGGTCAACATCAGCGCATTGATACGGCGCGCGCGTTTTTCCGAAACCACCGAATGGCCGGTAATCGGGTTGCGCCCGCGATTAGCCAGAAACAGCCCTGCCCGCGCCAGCTGCACGCAGTTCATGGAAATGGCGCACTGGTGAAAATAGACGCCCAGCGTATGGTCGACGGGGTGGTGCAGATTGCCGAAGCTGCTCATGAAATTGGCCAGCGCGAAATTTCTGTAGCCACTCGTTTGCTCGGACTTCGCCACGGAATTGTCGATGGAAATCGTATCGTCATCGGCGAGATAGCGGATGAAACGCAGCAGTTCACCGATCGCCTCTCGCGGCTGGTGACCAGCCAGAACCATGTCTGTAATAACGATGGCACCTGCGTTGACGAAGGGATTGCGCGGAATGCCCGCTTCGCGCTCCAACTGCACGATGGAATTGAAGGCCGAACCGGAGGGTTCTCGGCCCACTCGCCTCCAGACGCTCTCGCCGGTCTTGCCGAGTGCCAGCGTGAGCATGAAGACCTTGGAAATACTCTGGATGGAAAACGGCGTCCGCGCATCGCCTGCCACGAAGGTTTCGCCTTCAACGGTGGTGACGGCAATGCCGAATTGTTTCGGATCGACCTTGGCGAGCTGCGGAATATAGTCGGCAACCTTGCCCTCACCCAGACGCGGCTGCATTTTTTCGCAGATGGAATCGATGACCGCCTGAATGTCCTGCATGCCCTGCCCACTTAAAGAAAAAGCGCCATGACGACGATGGCGCACTTAACCTCAACTTTATCCTCGGGCTTTTCCCGAGGATTCAACTCACCCCAAAATCCAATGTGGTCAGATCCTCGGGACAAGCCCGAGGATGACGGAAGAGAGGTGTGCGGCCCTGTCGCGAGCATTCGCGACGAACAAACCAAACGCCGTTAGATCGAAGAAGCCCGCGCCTTCGTCGTCGTATCGAAGGCCTTCATGACGTAGCTGTCGCGGTCATAGACGTCGTCGAAATACTGCACCTTTCCGTCCTTGTCAGGCCATGCCGTGAAGTAGGCCACGTAGACAGGGATTTTCGTCGGCACAGTCACCGCACGGTTCTGGCCAGCGGCAATCTGCTTGTTGACGTTATCGAGCGTCGTGCCCAGCACTGCTGCTGCCATGCGGCGTGGGTCAACAAGACGGATGCAGCCATGGCTGAGCGCGCGCATATCGCGGCTGAAGAAGCTCTTGGATGGCGTATCATGCATGTAGATGGCATGCGCGTTCGGGAACAGGATCTTCAGATCGCCCAGCGCATTGTCGCTGCTTGGCGGCTGGCGCACGGACACGGCGTTGGTGGAGCCATACCAGTTGACGCTGGAAGACGACACGGCGCGTCCGTTGACGGAAACTTCGTAGCCCAGGCGATCCAGATAGGACGGATCGTTGCGCAGCTTCGGCAGCATCTCGTTGATGATGATCGACTGTGGCACGCCCCAGTAAGGGTTGAATTCCACGGTCTGGATTTCATCCTGGAAGAAGTAGGTCTGGTTCGTCTTGGAACCGATGACCACCTTCATGCCGAAATCTTCGACGCCTTCATTGTGGTAGTAGGCCATGAAAGCTGGCTGGTTGATGAAGACGAAGCGATCGCCCAGATCGGCTGGCAACCAGCGAACCTGCTCCATTGCAACTTCCAGCTTGGCAATCTTGGCTTCGTTGCTGTCACCGGTCATGGCGCGCACGGTTGCACGACCGATCACGCCATCAGCCTTGAGGCCGTTCTCGCTCTGGAATGCCTTAACGAGATCAACAAGATCGGGCGTGTATTCCGGTGTCTGCTGATAGCCTGCCAGCGTCGTCGCATGGCCGGTCTTCAACGACGCGGACGAGCGATGCTCGATAGCCTTGACGACGGTTGCCATGTCAGGGTTGTTTTCACCGGGCTTCAGAACGAGGTCTGCGGGCACGACGATCTTGTGGGAGCCGTCCTTGTCCGTGTCGCGCAGCTTTGCAAGCTCGGCCTTCAGGCCCTGATATTCAGGGTTGGAAGGCTCGCGGCTGCGCAGATAGGCGGCAACGTCGGGGCTGAGGCCGGCAAGCTTCAGCACCGGCGCGAGATTGACCGTCTTGCGTTTGAAGTCGTGATAACCCGACAGCTTGTTAGGATCGACGCGACCGCGCGTCGTGTCCTGCACGTAAGCGAGAACCTTGGCCGAAAGCGCCAGTTCGAACTGCATCATGGCAGGCGAAACGGTCTGCTCTTCGGTCAGGGCAACGTTCTGCACCGGCGCCTGCGGCTCGCTCGTGATGCTGGCCGTTACGTCCTGCGATGGCGCAGAGATGCTGTAATCGGCTGGGTTTAGGCCGCTGTCACCAACGGTTTCGAAGAAGGCGAGAACGGCGCTGGCGCGTGGGCTCAGATCACCATTTTCCACCCACAAAGGCTTGCCGCCTTCATTGTAATAGCCTTCCAGCGCCTTGGCGATTTCAGGCGTTGCAGAGAGCTTCACGCCTGCCAGTCCTGCGGCGAACTTGGACGTATCGACGGCACGGGTGCCATCGGCCTTGTAGGTGTAATAGCGAGGGCCGGAGACGCGCGGCAGCGGCTCTGGATCGACATCGCGGGTGGCTGGCATGGTGCGCTGCTGCGCCACGCCGGGCAGACCGCGGTCCTGACGCTCACGCTCGACCTTGCCCGGGCCGCCGCGCAAAAGGTCCATAAGCGTAACGGCTCCCGCCGTGCCCGGCATGCCTGCCGAAACAGAAAGACCGAGAGCCAGGATCAGCGCCGTCGATGTTTTTCCCGATGTGATCTTCAATTTAGTCCTCGCCGCGTCCGCGCCATCAATCATTGGGGCGCATGTAAAGAGTATGTGTCTGTCTAGCTGATTGGCCTTGTTTTGAAAAGAAACGCACGAACGCCAATCCAGTGCCAGACACGAGGTCCCATCACGATAAAATACCGCTTTGGCATGGGCCCCACGTTTGGGGAGAATAGTTAAATTTCTCTTTAATTTCTTGGCATTGCGCAAACAAGTTTTCGACAGTGTCTTTTAACATCTGTCAAAATATTGCGGTTGCGAAGCACGTGACCCAAAAGCCACGCCCGCCGACTTTCGAACCCTGCGGCAGAGCGTGCAAAACAGTTGCGAAATATGACACTACACCGCACGACAGGCTTTCCATGATTGCGCTATCGCTTTATATGTCTGCCCGCGCAGGCCCGGCGGAAAAGCCGTCCTGCCCATGGACCGCACAGGAGAGGCAGGACTGATGACATCCACACGCACCGAAACCGATACATTTGGCCCAATCGACGTTGCAAGCGACCGTTACTGGGGCGCACAGGCACAGCGTTCGCTCGGAAACTTCAAGATCGGCTGGGAAAAACAACCCGCTTCGGTCGTTCGTGCGCTGGGCATCGTCAAACAGGCAGCAGCACGCACCAACATGGCACTGGCCGGGCTCGATTCCCAGATCGGCGAGACCATCATCAAGGCCGCGCAGGAAGTGATCGATGGCAAACTGGATGAGCACTTCCCGCTCGTCGTCTGGCAGACCGGTTCCGGCACCCAGTCCAACATGAATGCCAACGAAGTCATCTCCAACCGCGCGATTGAAATGCTCGGTGGTGAAATGGGCTCCAAGAAGCCGGTTCACCCGAACGACCACGTCAATATGAGCCAGTCGTCCAACGACACCTACCCAACGGCCATGCACATTGCCTGCGCAGAGCAGATCGTTCACCACCTGCTGCCAGCCCTCAAGCACCTGCATGCAGCACTCGATGCCAAGGCCAAGGGCTTTGCCCACATCATAAAGATCGGCCGCACCCACACGCAGGATGCAACGCCGCTGACGCTGGGTCAGGAATTCTCCGGTTATGCCGCACAGGTCGCCTCCGCCATCAAGCGCATCGAACTGACGCTTCCAGGCCTTTGCGAACTGGCGCAGGGCGGCACCGCCGTCGGCACGGGTCTCAATGCGCCCATCGGTTTTGCCGAGCAGGTCGCCGACAAGATCGCCAAGATCACCGGCTTGCCCTTCGTGACCGCGCCGAACAAGTTCGAAGCACTCGCCGCCCATGACTCCATGGTCTTTGCCCATGGCGCCATCAATGCCGCAGCCGCCGCACTCTTCAAGATTGCCAACGACATCCGCTTCCTCGGCTCCGGCCCACGCGCCGGTCTCGGCGAACTGGCATTGCCGGAAAACGAACCCGGCTCGTCCATCATGCCGGGCAAGGTCAACCCAACACAGTCGGAAGCGCTGACACAGGTTTGCGCGCACATCTTCGGCAATCAGGCAGCGATTACGTTTGCGGGCTCTCAGGGCCACTTCGAACTCAACGTCTATAACCCGATGATGGCGTACAACTTCCTTCAGTCCGTCCAGCTTCTGGGCGATGCTGCCGTGTCCTTCACCGACAATTGCGTTGTCGGCATCGAAGCCCGTGAAGACAACATCCGCAAGGGTGTGGAAAACTCGCTGATGCTGGTCACCGCCCTCAACAGCAAGCTGGGCTACGACGCCTGCGCGAAGATTGCCAAGACCGCCCACAAAAACGGCACGACGCTGCGCGAGGAAGCCGTTGGTGGCGGTTACCTGACAAACGAGGAATTCGATCAGTATGTTCGCCCCGAGAACATGATCGGCCCCAAGTAATATAGAAACATCGAGGGCGGTCCAGACGGGCCGCCCTCTCTTTTTTACGCGACTGGAAATCGTTTTTTCGATTTTAAATTTTACAATCCTATAAGAAATTACCACTATAATTTGACCCACAAAATGCTATGGGAAATGACCATTTCTGTTTTAGGCGATTCTAATTATAAAAAATAACGTCTGGAATAGATTGGGTTTTCTGGGACATCTGCTTGCGCGTTCTCATATCGATGCTGCCATCCATGATTTCCGAAATAAGTTTAGACGTACCATAGTGTAAAGATACGAACGTCATTTCCGGGAGTGACTTAATGACGACGCCCTCAGCGCCCAAGGGACCAGATATCGCCGCGCAGATTCTGTTTGCCATGCGAAACATGGGCGTGGTTCCGATTCCGCGAAACTATAACCTGTTCTACGAAGCCTATATCGGCTCCAACCCGGCCTTGACGCGGGAACTGGCGGCGCTGGGCAGCAGAGCCACGCAGGAAGAGCTGGATGAATTGGGCTCACGCTACTTCGATCACACGCATGGCCAACTGCTGGAGGCCGCCCGCGACAAGCTGAATTCCGAATTGAGCGGTTTGCTGGTCGTTCTCCAGCACGAACAGACATGCCTGGAAAACTACAATCGCATTCTGGACGAGACCCGCGCGGGGATTGCGGATAAAAACCATTCCAGCGCGCATCTTTTGCGCACCGCCATTTCCATGCTGGCGGAAGCGACCGGCAACAAGATAGCCGAAAACGAGACGACATCGAAAAACGTCGATCGTCACGCCGAGGAGATGCAGCAGGTCCGTCTCGAGCTGGACGAATACAAGCGCATCGCCAATACGGATTCGCTGACGCGCCTTTCCAACCGCCGCGCCTTCGACGACAAGCTGGCCTCCATGTACGACAACACCATGGCACTTCAGTTTTCATCGCTGGTGCTGCTGGATGTCGATAATTTCAAGCGCGTCAATGATACGTTCGGCCATCCGGTCGGCGACAAAATTCTTGCAAGCGTCGCCTCTGTCATCCGCGCCAATGTGCGCAAGGACGGATTTGTAGCGCGTAGCGGCGGCGAAG
Source organism: Agrobacterium sp. lyk4-40-TYG-31 (assembly GCF_030209855.1). Classification (NCBI taxonomy): domain Bacteria; kingdom Pseudomonadati; phylum Pseudomonadota; class Alphaproteobacteria; order Hyphomicrobiales; family Rhizobiaceae; genus Agrobacterium; species Agrobacterium sp. lyk4-40-TYG-31. The sequence continues at coordinate 46,509 of NZ_JARVRE010000014.1, read as the reverse complement.
AATTCGCCATCATTCTCGAAGGCAGCAGCCAGGACGAAATCCAGGTGCTGTGCGAGCGCATTCGCATGTCACTGGAAAAGACGCCCTTCCGCCATTCCAAGTCCGGTATCGACTATGGCCAGGTAACGATTTCCATCGGTTACGCCATGGCATCACAGGCACAGAACCCCGGCGAGCTTTACGCCCGCGCCGACATCGCGCTCTACCACGCCAAGGAAAACGGTCGGAACCGCACGGTGTTTTTCGAAGACGGCATGCAGAAGAATTATTCGGGCAAGAGCTGGCTCATCTATAAGCATTGAGCCGGTTTCACCCGGCTCCCACTCTTCTTCACCATATGGTCTTGGCGACGCGCTCTGGCAGCGCACGGTCATAGGCATCCTTGTCGAAATCCGCTTTTGCGGCCTTCAGTAGAGAACCGGCAGTCGGCAAAGACGCGGGATCGACGAAGTTTTCAACGTTCCACAGTTCGGAGCGGATGATGGCGCGGGCGCACTGGAAATAGACCTCATCGATGGTCACGACAGTCACCGTGCGTGGGTTCTTGCCATCCATTTCAAAGCTCGCCAGAAGGGCTGGATCGACTGACACCACAGCTTTGCCGTTGATGCGCATCGTGGTGGTCGAGCCCGGCACCAGAAACATCAGCGCCACACGCGGATCGCGCACGATGTTGAGCAGCGAGTCGACGCGGTTGTTGCCCCGCCAGTCGGGCAGCAGCAGCGTCTTGGTGTCCTGAACTCTAACGACACCACCCTTGTCACCGCGCGGTGAACAATCCATGCCATCGGGCCCGACGGTGGCCAGCGCCAGAAAGGGCGCGGCTTCGATCATCAGGCGATATTCCGGTGTGAGCTCCCTGGTGACCTTGATGATCGACCCCTCCGAAGGCTCGCCGTAAATTGCTTTCAATTCTTCAACGCTAGCAATGATGCTCATTATGATGTCCTCCTGAAAACCGTCATGGATAGATTTGGTGACGCCTTAACCGCGCTGTTCCGCCTCCTCGCGGGCTTCGCGTTCCGCGCGCTCGCGTGCGGTGCGGGCAGCAACGAGATCCGCAGGCTGCAAATTGCCGCGCATAAGGGAGCGACCGGCATAGATGCCGCCCACGACTTCGAGGGCGAAGCGCTCCTTGTCGACATCGCGGAACTCTTCGACCAGCCGCTCTGCCAGCTCCGTGTCTTCACCCACTGATGTCAGCACCTTCTCACTAAAGTCCAGCGCCGATTCGTAGGTTTCGCGGATCTGGTAATCGACACCCGCCTTCAACAGGTCGAGCGCATGTCCGCGATCGAAGGCGCGGGCCAGTACCGGCACAAGCGGGAATTCGTGTTTGACGATTTCGGCAATGCGCACTGCCGCGTCCTTATCATCAACGCAGATCAGCACGGCACGGGCCGACCCTGCCCCCGCCGCATGCAAAATTTCCGAGCGTGAGCCATCGCCGTAATAGACCTTGAAGCCGAAGCTTGCCGCATCGCGTACGAAGTCGGCGTCCTTGTCGACCAGCGACAGCGTATAGCCGCGCGCCAGAAGTGGCTGGCTGACGATCTGGCCGAAGCGACCGAAACCGATCATCAGAATGCTGCCATCCACATTTTCGGGCAAATCGAGATCGTCGGTATCGGGTAACTTCGCGGGCATGATGCGGTCATGGGCGATCACCATCAGCGGTGTCAGGATCATGGAGATGATGATGGTCGCCGTCAGTACGGCGTTGGCCTCGGCATCCAGGATGCCGACAGCGGCGGCAGCAGAATAGAGCACGAACGCGAATTCACCGCCCTGCGCCATCAACACCGCACGCTCGATGCTTTCGCGCTGGCAGGTGCCCAGCACCCGCGCCACGCAGTAGATCAACAGCGCCTTGACGAACATGTAGGCAACGACGCTCATCATCACCAGTTGCCAGTTGGCTGCAATGACCGTGAGGTCGATTGCCATGCCCACACCAAGGAAGAAGAGGCCGAGCAGAATACCTCTGAAAGGTTCGATATCCGCTTCCAGCTGGTGGCGGAAAGACGATTCCGACAGAAGAACGCCCGCCAGAAACGCGCCCATCGCCATGGAAAGACCGCTGACCTGCATCAACAGCGCCGATCCGAGCACGACGAGAAGAGCCGCAGCCGTCATCACCTCACGCGCGCCGGATGATGCCAGCAGCCGGAAGAACGGGTTGAGCAGATACCGGCCCGCTACGACAAGCGCCACAATGGCAGCCAGCGCGATGCCGATGGAGGTCATCCGCTCGACCAACGTTACGGTCTCGCCGCCTGCCCCCAGAAATGCGACCAGCACCAGAAGCGGCACAATGGCCAGATCTTCAAACAGCAGAATGGCAATGATGCGCTGGCCTTTCAGCGTCGACATGCTGCTGCGCTCCTGCAGCATCTGCATGACAATGGCGGTCGATGTCAGAACAAAGCCGGTGCCCGCAACGAATGAGGGGATAAGAGAAAATCCAAGCGCAAGGCCGATCAGCGTCAGGCCCGCCATACAGGTCAGAACCTGAAGTGCGCCAAGCCCGAATATGTCCTTGCGCATGGACCACAGCCGCGACGGCTGCATTTCCAGCCCGATGATGAAGAGGAACATCACCACGCCCAGTTCGGCAATGTGAATGATGGCCTGCGGGTCGGAAAACGCACCGAAGCCGAACGGCCCGATGACGAGGCCCGCTGCCAGATAGCCGAGAACCGAGCCCAGCCCTATCCGTTTAAACAGCGGTGCCGCGACGACTCCCGCCGCCAGGAGGACGACGACTTGCGCCAGATCATTTGCGTTTCCCTCGACGGCCAAGTGTCACCCCTGTCACTGTATGAAATCCCCGGGTTCCTGCTACCGGATTTTCGGCTCTCTGCTCAAGCCTTTTTCCTTCAGTTCCTGCTCATAAGCATTGAACAGTGTGTCTCCGGTCTCGCCAAGCTCGAACAGATACCGCCATGTGAAGATGCCACTGTCGTGACCATCGTCGAAGGCGATTCGCACGGCGTAATTTCCCGTTGCCACGACGGAGCGGATGGTGACGTTCTTCTTGCCCGGAACGGTGACTTTCTGGCCCGGCCCATGCCCCTGCACTTCTGCGGAAGGAGACAGAACACGCAGCATTTCGGCGGGCAGCTTGAAGGCTGCGCCATTGTCGAATGTCACGTTCAACTGCGCCCGGTCGGATGAAACCCGCAATTCGGTCGGCCAGGGATCACTCATGTTTAATTTCCATTGCCAGATGATATACCGCACAGTTATGACCTTGCCGGTGTTGCGGCAAGCCACTACATGTAGCATGAAATGGCGTATGTCAGCGCAGATCGCAAAGGAAAATGAAGGTTGAACAGCTTTCTCGGAACGCTCCCGGAAGCGAAGTCTCTGATGGAAAGCAAAGCGCCGATGATCGATCCTTTCGGTCGCGCCGTGACCTATCTGCGTGTCTCCGTGACCGACCGTTGCGACTTCCGCTGCACCTACTGCATGTCCGAGCATATGACGTTTCTGCCGAAGAAGGACCTTCTGACGCTGGAGGAACTCAACCGGCTCTGTTCCGCCTTCATCGCCAAGGGTGTGCGCAAGATACGGCTAACCGGCGGTGAGCCGCTGGTGCGCAAGAATATCATGCAGCTGGTTCGTGACCTCGGCCAGCACGTTGGCAACGGCACATTGGACGAACTGACGCTGACCACCAACGGGTCACAGCTTGGAACTCATGCAGCGGAACTGTACGATTGCGGCGTGCGCCGGATCAACGTTTCACTCGACACGCTCGACCCCGAAAAGTTTCGCACGATTACCCGTTGGGGCGACTTCTCCAAGGTCATGGCCGGCATCGATGCAGCGCTGGCCGCAGGCTTGAAAATCAAGCTGAATGCCGTGGCATTGAAGGATTTTAACGAGCATGAAATCCCTGATCTCATGCGCTTCGCCCATGAACGCGGCATGGACCTGACCGTCATCGAGACGATGCCAATGGGTGAGATCGAGGAAGATCGCACCGATCGCTACCTGCCGCTGTCGCAGGTTCGCGCTTCGCTCGAAGAACAGTTCACGCTGAGCGAGATTGGCTACCAGACCGGTGGACCCGCCCGCTACGTCTCGGTGAAGGAAACCGGCGGCAGACTGGGCTTCATCACGCCTATGACCCATAATTTCTGCGAAAGCTGCAACCGTGTCCGCCTGACCTGCACCGGTACGCTCTACATGTGCCTCGGCCAAGACGACGCCGCCGACCTGCGCACGGCGTTGCGTGCATCCGATGACAACGCGCTTTTGTCCCAGGCCATCGACGATGCCATTCTGCGCAAGCCGAAGGGTCATGACTTCATCATCGACCGCACCCACAAGCGTCCAGCCGTTGCCCGCCATATGAGCGTGACCGGCGGCTGATGCCGCTTTATTCGCCATCCAACATATTATTCGATTGAAATCCCAATAGCCGCGTGTCACCCATTCACTGTAAGAGGAGTGGGCGGAGTCGTACGACGTGCATCGACGCCGTTTCGTATCTGGGATTTGGAATAATGGCATTGACCGATAATACGCGCGGCGCGTTGCTAATGGCGCTCGCGATGGCTTGTTTTACGGTCAATGACGCCTTCACGAAATCCGTCACCCCTTACATCAATGTCGGCCAGATCCTCTTCGTCCGTGGTCTCCTGACATGCATCATCGTCTACATCGTTGCCCGCCGCATGGGTGCGTTGCGACCGCTGAAAATGATCTTGCGCCCGATCATTCTCTTGCGCTGTCTGTGCGAGGTATCGGCCTCGATCCTCTATCTCAGCGCTCTTGCCGCCATGGGCTTCGCCAATGTCGCTGCCATCATGCAGTCGCTGCCGCTCGCCGTTACGCTGGGTGCCGCCATCTTCCTGCGCGAGCCTGTCGGCTGGCGTCGCTGGACCGCCATTCTCGTCGGCTTTCTCGGCGTGCTCATCATTTTGAGACCCGGACCTGAAGGTTTCACCACGGCGGCCCTGCTGGTCGTCGCTGCCGTTTTCGTCACCGCCGGACGCGACCTGCTGACGCGGCGCATGTACAGCGATATCCCGTCGATGACGGTCACGATGACGACGGCCTTCGTCAACACGTTGGTCGGGGCCGCACTGGTGGTGCCGTTCGGCGGCTGGCAACCGATGGATAGCTTCGTGTGGTCGCATCTCTTCGCATCCGCCGTCCTCGTCGTCATCGGCTATCAGGCTGTCATCCTCTCCATGCGAAGCGGTGAAATCGCTTTCGTTGCACCCTTCCGCTATACCAGCATGATCTGGGCCTTCTCCATCGGCTTCTTCGTCTTCGGAGAAGAGCTGAACTCGTTCATCGTGCTCGGCACGGCCATCATCGTCGCCTCGGGCCTCTATACATTTTACCGGGAAAGCCGTCGTCGCCAGCCGCCGATTGCGAAAACCACCACGAGAATTCAATGAACGCCGTCGTCTTCCTGAACCGGTCCACACCACCGCATATCGCCACGCTGGTTCTCGTTGCTGGCATCGCCGCGCTCAGCATGAACATTTTCCTGCCGTCGCTTGCGGCAATGGCGCTGTATTTCGAGACGGATTATGCCGTCATGCAGTTTGCCGTTTCCGGTTATCTGGCAACAACGGCCCTGCTGCAACTCGTCATCGGCCCGCTGTCGGACCTGTTCGGGCGTCGCCCGGTGCTGCTGGCGGGAATTGCGATTATGGTGGTCGCCACCATCATCTGCGCGCTGGCCCCCAATATCACCGTCTTCATGATCGGGCGCATGATGCAGGCGGTCATCGCCTCTGGATTCGTGCTGGCCCGCGCCATTGTCCGTGACATGGTGCCCGCCAATCAGGCCGCCTCGATGATCGGTTATGTCACCATGGGCATGTCCGCCGTACCCATGGTTGGTCCCACGATTGGTGGCTTTCTCAACGATATTTCCTCATGGCATGCCAGCTTTGCGCTGCTCGCCTGCTGTGGCATCGCCGCCTTTGCACTTGCCTTTTTCGATCTCGGCGAGACGAACCACCAGAAGTCGGCGAGCTTTTCCGCCCAGTTCCACGCATGGCCGCGATTGCTGCGCTCCAGACGTTTCTGGGGCTATGCGCTGACCTCGACATTTTCATCGGGCCTGTTCTTCTCGTTTCTGGGCGGCGCGCCTTTCGTCGGCAATATTCTCTACGGCCTGACACCCGCCATGCTGGGTGTGCAATTCTTCTTCATGGCCAGTGGCTACATGCTCGGCAATTTCATCTCGGGACGTTACGCCAGCCGCGTCGGCATCACGAAAATGATGCTGGCTGGCAATGCCATCGCCACGACAGGCATTCTAGCAGCGCTTGCCCTGCCCTATCTCAATCTCGACACGCACTACGAATTCTTCCTGCCGCTGGCCCTGATCGGGATTGGCAACGGCGTGACCTTGCCCAGTGCCAATGCGGGCATGGTCAATGTCCAGCCGCACCTTGCAGGTTCCGCCTCTGGCCTTGGTGGCGCACTGACCATTGGCGGCGGTGCAGGACTGGCCGTTCTGGCATCCTCTCTGCTATCGAAGGAATCTGGCACCGCGCCGCTGTTGCTGGTCATGCTTGCGAATGCGCTGCTGGCACTGGCCGCGAGTGCCTATACCGGTGTGCAGGAACGCCGTCACAGCCAAGGTTCCGTATAATGACAGACGACAACATACCCGGCCTCATTCTCGCGGGTGGACTTTCCAGACGTATGGGCACCAACAAGGCGTTGAGCCCACTCGGCGGCAAGCCCTTGCTTGCACATGTCATCGACCATGTCGCGCCACAGGTTTCCAGTCTCGTGCTCAATGCATCGCAAAGCTGGGCGGAGGCGTTCGATCTACCGCTTGTGCCAGATACTAGGGAAGGACACGCCGGGCCGCTGGCAGGCATTCTCGCGGGCATGCGGCACTTCGCCAGTACAGCGCCTGACATCACGCATTTCCTGACGGTACCCGCCGACAGCCCTTTCTTCCCTACTGATCTTGCGCAACGACTGGCCGCATATGTGACGGGCGAAAGCGCCATCGTCATCGCGGCATCTTCCGGTCACGTCCACCCGGTCTTCGGGCTATGGCCGATTGCGATTGCGGATGATCTGGAGCAATGGCTGGCGGATGACAACAATCGCCGTATCAGAAGCTTCCTCGCGCGGCATCAGACGCTTGGCGTCACCTTCCCTCCGGTGGAAAGCGCAACATCCTCCATAGATCCCTTCTATAATATCAACACGCCGGATGAGCTTGCCACGGCGAAGGCATTTCTGAAGAGCATTGATACATGACCCAAAAAGTATTCGGGATATCCGGCTGGAAGAACTCCGGCAAAACTGGCCTCGCCGTCCGCATCGTCACCGAGCTTACGGCGCGTGGATACCGCGTTTCCACCATCAAACATGCCCATCACGACTTCGATATCGACAAGGTCGGTGCCGATAGCTGGCGCCACCGGCAGGCAGGTGCGCATGAGGTGACCATCGTTTCCGGCACCCGCTTTGCGATCATGCACGAGCTGCGCGGCGGCCCGGAGCCATCCTTCGAAGACATCCTCGCGCGCATCGCTCCGTGCGATCTGGTGCTGATCGAGGGCTATAAGTACGAGCCGGTGCCGAAGATCGAGGCCCGTAGGCGGAACGCCGCCAAGACCGAGCCGCTTGCGCCGCATGACCCGCACATCGTTGCCATCGCTGCCGACCACGCTGTCACCGACACCGCGCTGCCGGTGTTCGATCTTGATGATACGGCAAGCGTTGCCGATTTCATCGAAAGAACGGTTGGGCTCACCAGACCCTAAAACGAGAAAAAGCCGGGCGTTGACCCGGCTTTTTCCATCCTTGAAACGCAATACCTATTCAAGGAAAGAGGATGGGTTCACCGGCGTTGCGTCCTTGCGGACTTCGAAGTGAACCTGTGGACGCTTGGCGCTGCCCGTCATGCCGGAAGACGCGATCGTCTGGCCGCGCTGCACCTTCTGGCCGCGCTGCACGTCGAGGCTTGCGGCGTTGCCGTAAACCGTGACCCGACCGTCGTCGTGACGGATGAGAACCGTGTTGCCGAGCTGCTTCAGACCATTGCCCGAATAGATGACAACGCCGTTTTCGGCTGCCTTGATAGGCGTACCCTCGGGAACCGAGATGTTGATACCGTCATTGCGGCTGCCTTCGACGTTTTCACCGAAGCCCGATGTCACGGCGCCACGAACCGGCCAGCGATATTTGCCGATGCCGGTGGATTCAGGCGCGAGCGACGCCATGTCGGACTTCTTCTCGACATCGCTGACGCTGGCTTCAGCGGCAGGTGCCTTTGGCACTTCGGCCTTGGCGACCGCTGGTGCTTCAGCAGGCTTTGCTGCCGTTGGCTGAGCCGCTGGCTGGTGCTGAACGGATGCCGTCTTGATGCCATCTGTTCCAGCACCCGGAATTTTCAGGGTCTGGCCGATGCGGATGCCGCCATCGGAAATGCCGTTTGCTGCCTTCAACTCTGCAACGGAGACGCCGTTTGCACGGGCAATCTTTGCAAGGCTGTCGCCGTTCTGCACCTTGTAACCACCTGTGGGCGGAAGCGGCTTGCCGCCGGGAGGTGTCAGCTTGCCGCCTTCAGCCGAAGCCTTGTCACGGGCAGCATTCTGGGACGGCAGGACGGCGACGTTCTGCTCCGGACCGCGCAATGGCGTCGGGCCGTTATTGTTCTTGCTCAGGTCGATATTGCCCGAGGCGGCGCGTGCCGCATTGCGGGACTGGCCGAACTTCGGAATGACGATCGACTGACCGGGCCTTGCCGCAGAGCCGCTGGACAGGCCGTTGGCCTGCAACAGCGCCTTCTCAGGCACGCCGTAGCGCTTGGAAAGGGTGGCAATCGTCTCGCCGGACTTCAACGTCACCGACGATGCGCCATCCGTGTGCCAACCATTACCCTCGGCCTTGATCGAGCCGGTGGACAGGTTGTCACCAGAAGGTGCCGGACGTGCCGACGCCATTGACGGTGCTGAATTTGCGGTGGCCGACGGGAATGGCTGCGACACAGCCTCACGGCGCGTTGCAGGTTCGCGGCTTGCCGTCTGCGTGGGAGCCGAAAGCTCCGAACGCTGGACTGTTGCCGAAGAGGACGCTGCGCGTGCCGAAGATGGCTGCACCGAACCGTAACCGCCATTGTTTGCCGGGTAAGGCTGGTTCATGGCCGTATTCTGGTTCGCATAGCCACCCTGCGGCGCTGCCGATCCATACTGACCGCTATTCACATCGCCTTGCGGCACGGGAGCCTGCCCGTAAGCGCCCCCTGCATTGCGGGCGGGAATGGATGCCGTCGTCATTTGGTCCGGTCCACTGGAGAAGAGGCCGCCAAATCGCGTGGCGTCCGAGCTACAACCCGTTGCGACGCTTGCCAGCAATGCCGCTGCGAACATCTTTGCGATTGATTTTCCGATTTTAGGCGAATTACTCATACGCATGACTCGATCTACACTGACGCCAACCGCCGCATCGAACCCCGATCCGGCTGGAACAACACTCTGCAAGGCCCCTCTCCCGAGATGGGAAAACCATGCGTTGATGGAGATCATTAAAGCGCGTTAGTGTTACCACGCCGTTAAAACGTTAAGCCGTTCGGAATTTTTTTGACTCTTCGATAACCATGACGCGGCCCGAAATGAGCCAGAAACAAGCGCGTGGGATGAGAAAATATTTTGAAATCAATAATTTGTAAAAATTCTTCTTTCGTTCCGTTTCGGTGCACGGAATTGAAATTTATCAGAGATAGCGTGCGATGTGCGTTTCCATGGGCAAATAGGGCGTTTCGAACAGTTCTTCGCGTTCGAAACGGCTGCCGGTCTTGGAAAAACGTGTCATGACGCAGCGACCGTCTTCCAGAATAATCGGCGCGACCATCATGCCACCCGACACGATCTGCTCGGTGAAAAAGCGCGGCATGGCGGTAAATGCCGCCGTGGAGATGATTCGATCGAAGGTGCCCTCGCCCACCAGACCGTTGGTGCCGTCCGCCTGCCTGATCACCACATTGCGCAGCCCGAGATCATCCGTGCGGTTCTGCGCCAGTTGCACCAGCGTCTTGTAACGATCGATGGACACGACGCGCTCGGAACGGCGTCCCAGAATGGCAGTCATGAAACCGCTGCCGGTGCCGATTTCCAGCACGCGCTGCCCGGGCTTGACCTGAAGGCGGTGGACGGCCTTCACCACCATGTCGGCACTTTCCATGAAGGCACCGCAATCGATGGGAATGGTGCGGCTGGAATAGGCTTCCTCCGCAAATTGCGCTGGCACGAACTGCGAGCGCGGCGTCTGTTCAACCGCCGTCAGCAGATCGATGTCGGAAATGCCCTCGGCTCTCAACCGCAGCACCAGGGCTGCAAAGCCTTCCCTCTCGACCATAGCTGATTTCAATCTTTCACTCCAAACCCAAGCGCCGCTGCCACGCGATCCTTCACGGTATAGTCCGTCAGGTCAAGCTTGAGCGGGGTGACAGAAATCTGGCCATCCTTGACGGCGTGGATATCCGTTCCCTCACGGAAATTGCCAAGCCGCTCGCCAAAGCGCAGCCAGTAATAGGGAATGCCCCGGCCATCCTGACGCTGTTCAACCGTCAGGCCGAAATCCAGCTTGCCCTGCTCGGTGACGCTGACGCCGCGCACGTCTTCAGGCGCGCAGTTGGGAAAGTTGAGATTGAGGAACGTGCCATCCGGCAGATCGACCTCGATAAGCTTGCGGATAAGGTCTGGCGCATGCGTTTCCGCAACTTCCCAAGGCACGATGCGTTCGGCGTGTCCCGTATAGGCAAAGGCCTGGCTGAGCGCGATGGAACGCACGCCCTGCAACGTGCCCTCGATGGCACCGGCAATGGTACCAGAATAGGTCACGTCATCGGCCATGTTCGCCCCGGCATTGACGCCCGACAGCACGAGATCTGGCTTGCCGGGCAGCACCTCGCGAATACCCATGATGACGCAGTCTGTCGGCGTGCCACGCAGGGCGAAATGCTTGTCGGAAATCTTGCGCAGACGTAGCGGCTCTGAAAGCGTCAGCGAATGGGCAAGCCCGCTCTGATCCGTCTCCGGCGCCACTATCCATACATCATCGGACAACGTGCGAGCGATGCGCTCCAACGCCGCCAGCCCTTCGGCATGAATGCCATCATCGTTTGTCAGCAATATCCGCATGATGCTCTCTCCCGCTTTAGTTTTTTAGATAACATCTCCCACTTCCGTCACCCCGGACTAGATCCGGGGTCCAGCCGTCGCGCGTCTGCGCGGCGAGAAGAGTCTTTTGCCTTGCAGACGCAAGGCACTGGATCCCGCATCAAGTGCGGGATGACGGAAGTTCAAACAGCCTTCTCAATCCGCGTCAGACCGCCCATGTAAGGCAGCAACACGTCTGGAATTGTGACCGAACCATCATCGTTCAGGTAGTTCTCCAGAACCGCAATCAGGCAGCGTCCGACAGCCGTGCCGGAGCCGTTGAGGGTGTGCACGAACTTCGTCGTCTTCTCACCCTTCGCCCGATAACGCGCATCCATCCGCCGCCCCTGAAAATCGCCGCAGACCGAGCAGGACGAGATTTCGCGGTAGGTATCCTGACCGGGCAGCCAGACTTCGAGGTCGTAGGTCTTACGCGCGCCAAAGCCCATATCGCCTGTGCACAGCGTCATGGTGCGGAAATGCAGGCCGAGGCGCTTCAGCACCTCTTCGGCGCAGGCGGTCATACGCTCATGCTCTTCGACAGCGCTTTCGGCATCCGTGATCGAAACCAGTTCGCACTTCCAGAACTGGTGCTGGCGCAGCATGCCGCGCGTATCGCGACCGGCAGAGCCTGCTTCCGAACGGAAGGATGGCGTCAGCGCGGTGAAGCGCAGCGGCAGCTTTTCTTGCTCCAGAATTTCACCGGCAACGAGGTTCGTCAGCGTCACCTCGGCGGTCGGGATCAGCCAGCGACCATCGGTCGTCCTGAACAAATCCTCGGCAAACTTCGGGAGCTGGCCCGTGCCATACATCGCCTCATCGCGCACCATCAGCGGCGACGACACTTCCGTGTAGCCATGCTCGCTTGTGTGCAGGTCGATCATGAACTGGCCGAGCGCACGTTCCAGACGCGCAATCTGGCTGGTCAACACGGTAAAGCGCGAACCGGACAGTTTTGCTGCGCGGTCGAAATCCATGTAGCCGAGGGCTTCGCCGATCTCGTAGTGCTCCTTGGCGGCGTGGTTCCAGCCGGGCTTCTGGCCAACGACGCGCGCAACGATGTTGTCGTGTTCGTCCTTGCCGACTGGCACGTCGTCAAACGGCAGGTTGGGAATGCGCGACAGGGCATCGGTCAGCTCAGCCGAAACCTGACGGTCCTCTTCCTCAAGGCGCGGCATGCTGTCCTTGATGTCGGCGACTTCGGCTTTCAGCTTTTCGGCAAGCTCGGAATTCTTCTGCGCCATCGCTGCGCCGATTTCCTTGGAGGCGGCGTTGCGGCGGGATTGCATGTCTTGCAGGGTCTGGATAACGGAACGGCGCTTTTCATCGAGCGCAATCAGCTGAGCGGATTGCGGCTCGGCATTGCGACGGGCAAGGCCTGCATCGAAAGCTTCGGGATTTTCGCGTATCCATTTAATGTCGTGCATCGTGGTTCCAGACCGTAATTTGCATCATGTTTTAAAAAACAAAACGCCGGGACGAAGGGCCCGGCGTCTGAAGAAGAACCTGGCGGAAACCGTCAGTCGTCAGTGGAATTTCCAAGCTCACGGCCTGCATTTTCCTCAGCGCGCTTCTTTTCCACGAGTCGAGCCAAATGTATGGAAATCTCGTAGAGAATGATTGCAGGCAACGCAAGACCGATCTGGGACATCGGGTCGGGCGGCGTGAGAACCGCAGCAACGACGAAAGCCGCAACAATCGCGAATTTGCGCTTTTCTTTCAGCCACTGGCTCGTCAACAGGCCGACGCGGGCGAGCAGTGTGGTGATCACCGGTAACTGGAACACCAGACCGAAGGACAGAACTAGCGTCATGATGAGGCTGAGATATTCCGACACCTTCGGCATCAGCGAAATCGCGACTTCACCATCTTCCGGCAGCTGCTGCATGGCAAGGAAGAACCACATGACCATGGGCGTGAAGAAGAAGTAGACCAGCGCGCCGCCCAGAAGAAACAGCAGCGGAGACGCGATCAGGAACGGCAAAAACGCCGCACGCTCGTTCTTGTAAAGGCCGGGTGCCACGAACTTGTAGAGCTGCGAAGCAATGACCGGAAACGAAATCACCAGCGCGCCAAACATGGCAACCTTGATCTGCGTGAAGAAGAATTCCTGCGGCGCGGTATAGATCAGCGACGATTTCGCAACATCGAGCCCGGCCCAGATCACCGCCCATTTATAGGGAATGACCAGCAGGTTGAAGAGATGCTTGGCGACCGCGAAGCAACCGAGAAACGCGACGAAGAAAGCACCAATCGACCAGATCAGTCGCGTGCGGAGTTCCATGAGGTGTTCGATAAGCGGCTGTGGCTTATCATCGGTATCCTCACTCATGCTTCACCCTTTTTGGCCTTGGCCGTCTTCACTGGTTTGGCGGGCGTCAGCGCCGCCGTCTTTTCGGTTTCGGCCTTCTCGACCAGCGCCTTGGCCTCGGCGATCACGGGCTTTCCGGCTTCGACAGTCGCCTTCGCAGCCTTTACCTTTGAAGCCTTTGCGGACGCTTCCGTCAGCGCGGCGGGCTTGCTGCTTTTCGGCGCAACGGGCTTTGCACTGGCGGTTTTCGTCGCTTCCGTTTTTGCGGAAACGGTTTTGGCCGCACGCTTCGGCTTTGCAGCCACCGTTTCGGCTTCGACTTCCTGCGTGGACTTGGCAGGAGCACGCTTGCGCACAGTCTTCGGCTTTTCTGCAGGTGCAGCCGATGGCTGGGCTGCTGCGGTTGAGAGAGTGGCCGGAGCCGCAGTCGCTGAGGCCGAGGCAACGCCAGCAGCTACCGCAGCTTCCGTGGCAATCGCAGGCGGTCCGTCAGGCAGCTTCATCTCAGGCTCGTACAGGCTGACCGCAGGCGCACCAGCCGGTGCACTGGTGGCCGGAGATGCCGGGGGCGTTGCCGCGCCCTGAAGGTCGGAGCGGATGTCGTTGCCCAGTTGACGCAGCGGATTCATCGCGTCGCGCAGCGAATTCGTGGGGTTGAGATTGCGGACATCGGAAATCGTCTGGCGCACGTCGTCCATGTCAGCCTCTTTCAAGGCATCGTCGAACTGCGTGCGGAAATCTCCCGCTATCTTGCGCAAACCGGCCATGGTCTTGCCGAAAGCCCGGATCATGGGCGGCAAGTCCTTGGGACCGACGACCACGATCAGCACGATCGCAATCACCAGCAGCTCGCTCCAGCCGATATCAAACATCATAAAGCTCCTGACACGCGCAGTGTCGCGGCACGGCGTTCAACGCCGCACTGCAAAATCGATTACTTGAGCTCGTCAGCCTTGTGGTCCACCGTGCGGGGATGAACAGGGGTGGTCGGCTCTTGCGTGGTGTCGTGGTCTGCGGGGCGTGCTGTACCGTCTTCGTCGGCCATGCCCTTCTTGAAGCTCTTGATGCCCTTGGCGACATCACCCATCAATTCTGGAATCTTGCCGCGACCGAAGAGGACCAGCACGATGATCAGAACGATCAGCCAATGCCACACACTAAAAGAACCCATAACGCAAACTCCCTGAATTTTGCTTTGATCCGATGTAAGACGTTTGTCGAGGTTTTTCAAACACCAAAATGTCTATTCACCGAACGATACTTCACTATAAATCCGACAGTTGCCTGATACAGGCAACTCTTTGTGATGACGCACACCATCAGGTCGTCACCTCTCCGGCTCGTCACCGCTCGGTGAGAGCAAACCCAGCTCCTCAAGATCGAGCTGCGTGATCGGGTCTTCGTCTTCCGTCAGCTCATCGCTCATGGATGGCAGGGGAATTCCGAAATTGGACGGGATGCGGCCCGATAGCAGCCCTGCCCCCTTCAACTCGTCCAGCCCCGGCAGATCGCGCAGTTCCTCCAGCCCGAAATGATCGAGAAAATCGACCGTCGTGCCCATGGTCACGGGTCGACCCGGCGTTCTGCGTCGTCCGCGAAACCGCACCCAGCCCGCTTCCATCAACACATCGAGCGTCCCGCGCGATGTCTGCACGCCGCGGATTTCCTCGATTTCGGCGCGTGTCACCGGCTGGTGGTAGGCAATGATGGCCAGCACTTCCAGCGCGGCGCGTGAAAGCTTCTTGGGTTCTTTTTCATCCATGCGGATGACGAAGGAAAGATCGCCCGCCGTTCTGAACGCCCAGTTTCCACCCACCTGAATGAGATTGACGCCCCGCTCGCTGTAAGCGAATTTCAGTTTCTCCATGACAGCGCCGACATCGACTCCACGCGCCACGCGCTCGGCGATGAACGCCTCCGAGACGGGCTGTGCGGAGGCAAACACCAAAGCCTCGGCGATACGTTCAGCATCCTTCAGCTGTCGCTCGGACACCGTGGGTTCGAATCCCACCCCATCCGTCACATGGGCGTCGTGATCCGCGTCCAATTCACTCGACATCCTGTGTCCTTTCACGGCCAGCACCCTTGCGCATGAAAATCGGCTGGAACGCGCCGTCCTGGCGAATCTCCAGCGAACCCTCCCGTACCAACTCCAGTGACGCGGCAAAGGCGCTGGCCATCGCCGTGGCGCGCATGGCAGGATCGGCGACATATTGCAGCAGATAGCGATCGAGCGCCGTCCACTCGCCGATCTCGCCCAGCATGGAGGTGAGCAATTCGCGCGCATCGACCAGCGACCAGACCTGCCGTTTTTCGATGGTCACCTGGGTGATGGCCTGCCGCTGGCGCAAATTGGCATAAGCACTCAGCAGATCGTAGAGGCTAGCCTCGAAGGACGAACGGCTTTTGTGCGGAATGTGTTCAGGCGCACCGCGTGCAAAAATATCCCGGCCCAGATGGTGACGGTTGACCAACCGCTCAGCCGCATCGCGCATGGCCTCCAGCCGCTTCAGCCGGAAGGCCAGCGTCGCCGCCATCTCCTCGCCGCTCGGCCCCTCATCCTTGGCTTGTTGCGGGATGAGCAGTTTGGATTTTAGGAAGGCAAGCCATGCGGCCATCACGAGATAATCGGCGGCCAGTTCGATTCGCACGCGCCGCGCCTGCTCGACAAAGATCAGATATTGCTCGGCCAGCGCCAGCACGGAAATCCGCGAGAGGTCGACTTTTTGCGTGCGGGCAAGATGCAGCAAAAGATCGAGTGGGCCCTCAAAGCCCGCAACGTCGATCATCAATGCCGCTTCGCCGGTGGCGCGCTCTGGGGTTACGTTCTCCCAGAGCTTTTCCATCGGCGCGCTGCCGCGCGATTTGTCTGCCGCCATTCACTCATCCACCGGGCAACCCGTCTGTCAGGACGCCCGGCCCGGTAGCCTCTAGGCAACCGTCAGCAGGGCGTTGAATTCGTCTCTCAAGACCGCCTCATCGCCACCATCAGCCACGGGGAAACCGGCTTCGACGGCGCGTGCGCGCTCCAGAGCTTTGCCGGAGAGAACTGGAACTTCCTTCACGACCTGCAGCATTTCATCCATCACGCCGTTGCAATGCAAGACTATATCGCAACCACCCGCAACAATATTGGCTGCACGTTCTCCCAGCGTCCCTTTCAGGGCATTCATGGAGCTGTCGTCGGAGATCAGCAGACCATCAAACCCGATGCGCCCACGGATGATCTCGTCGATGACGATGGGTGATGTCGTCGCCGGGCGTTCTGCATCGATGGCGGTGAACACCAGATGGGCGCTCATCGCCATCAGTTCCTTGTTCATGGCACGGAAGGGCACGAAGTCATGCGCATCCAATTCGTCTAGGGGAACATCGACCACCGGTAGTTCGTGGTGCGAGTCGACCAGACCGCGACCGTGGCCTGGGATGTGCTTCATGACAGGCAACATGCCACCCGCCTTCAGCCCATCCGCCGCCGCCTGCCCCATCGCCGCCACGAGTGCCGGGTCGAACCCATAGGCGCGGTTGCCGATCACGTTGCTGGCACCTTCCACTGGGACATCCAGCACCGGCAGGCAATCCACGGTGATGCCAAGCTTCGTCAGGTCGAAAGCGTGCAGGCGTGACATCAGCCACGCGGCGCGCAGACCCTGCACCTTGTCACGCAAATAGATTTCGCCCAGCGCCTGCGCATTGGGATAGGATTGCAGGATCGGAGGGCGAATACGCTGCACGCGCCCGCCTTCCTGGTCGATCAACACAGGTGCGTTCGGATTGCCGATGGCATCGCGCATGGACGCCACAAGGTCCGTGATCTGCTCGGCGTCACCAATGTTGCGACCGAACAGGATGAAACCCCACGGACGCTCCGCCTTGTACAGCGCGATTTCGTCATCGGTCAGGGTCAGGCCGCTACAGCCGAGGATCATAGCTTTCGTGTCGGTCATGGGATTCGTCCTGCTTGGAATTTTCGGTCGTAAATCTCGAGAGCGATAACGGTCCGCGCTCAAAGCCTCTCCCTCTACCGTCATCCTCGGGCTTGTCCCGAGGATCTAACGAACCACAACATTGGACGTGATCAGATCCTCGGGACAAGCCCGAGGATGACGTCGCGGTTGGGAAAGACGCTGAGACCCGCCATCAATAAAGCCGGGACAGCAGAACTATCCCGGCTTCAATTCTTGTCAGGCCTAAATCAGCGAGCAATCAGGCAGCTACCACCGGCAGAGCGCAGGCGCTCACACAAAGCTGCGGCTTCGTTCTTGTCGCCAGCGGGAATGCGGACGCGGTAGAACGTACCCTTGCCGGCAATTTCAGCAGCCTTGATGTCCACGCCGCGACCGCCGATTACGGAGCCGAACTTGGCAGACAGGCTTTGGTAAGACTTCTGGGCTTCGGCCTGGCTTGGCAGCGAGGCGACCTGCACATAATAGCCACCGGCTGAGGAGGCGTTGGTCGTTGCTGTCGGTGCTGCGGCAGTTTCCTGCGCAGGCTGCGAAGGCGGTGCCGGGCGAACATTGCCCTGATTGGTAACCGTCGCGACGACGTTGGCAGGCTGTGCAGCAGGGCGAGATGCTGGCATCGGCGCTGCTGTCTGCGCAGGCTTCGGTGCCGCGGCAACCGGAGCCGGTGTCTGCGGCTGGGCAGGCTGTTGCGGCGCAACAGGAACACGCGATGCAGGGATCACAGCCGGTGCGGCTTCAGCAACGGTGTTGGCCTGCGGTGCAGCGAGTTCCTCGACCGTGTCTGCCTTAGGAGCAGAAGCAGCCGGTACGGCAACTTCCTGTGCAACCAGCGTACCATCAGGCTTGACGATCATCGTGCGGACCTTGCGCGGCGAAACGTTGACCGGCGATCCGTTCTGATTTTCAGCAGCCTTAGCCTTCTCGTCCGGCGACAGCAGACGCGGGTCCTCGGTCTCGCCAACCGGCGTCGAGGTCATGGCGTCCATTTCTTCGTCTTCGCCCTCAAGCGGCAACTGCTCGGGGATCAGCGTGCGCTGAACCACGTCCACAGGCTGCTCATTGCTGGAAATCAGCGACGGCTGTTTTGGATCGGCAGGGGCAGCACCGGCGACGCGGTCGTAAACCGCCTTGTCCTGGTTCGGAACCACGCGACCGCCCGGATTTTCCGGCACGACCTTTGTCGGCTCACTATCGGCAGAGATGATGACAGGTGCACCGTTGGAGCCGGAGCCCGAGGAGCCACCGAACATCAGCGCATAGGTACCACCACCGACAAGCACGACACCCAGAACAGCAGCCATGGGAACGAACCAGCGGCGAACACCACCGCGCTCTTCATCGCTGTAGCGGACAGGCTGCGCAAGCTCGGCTTCAGGAATGCGTTCGACGGAAGCACGGGTTTCAGCGGCCTCCTGCATGCTGCGGCGGAAATCCTGCTCCAGCGCGCGTTCGAACTCATCGACCTCTTCCTGCGTCGGCTGAGGCTGACGCGATGCGGCGGCATTCTTGTTGCGATCCAGACCGCCGGTCATGGCAGGTGCGAACAGCGATGCCAGTTCGGTATCGAGGTCGACGTCTTCTTCCTGACGACGCGGCACGGGCTTCGGCTCGAACACGCCAACTGGCAGTTCAGGCACTTCCATCTCGGAGATGGTTTCGGGCTGATCTTCCGTCTCACCGATCTGCGACGGATCGAATGGCAGAGGCTCAAGCACGGCAGGCGCAACGACGACAGGCGTTACAGGGCGCGGTGGCTCCTGACGGGCGACTGGTGGCGCGGCTACGACCGGCTGAGGACGCGCAACGGCCACAGGGACTGGCGCAGGAACAATGACAGGTTTTGGCTGAACCGGTGCCTGGGCAACAGACGCAGGCTGTGGAGCGACGACCGGCGCAGCAGCGGGGGGCGTTGCCACTTCGATATTGGCAATTTCAGAGAGATCGATATCGAAATCGATATCGTCCAAGGCCAATTCGAAATCATCGTCGTTGAAAGCGTCGAAGTCGCCGAAATCAGGCTCTGCCTTGGCAGCAGCGGGCTGTGCTGCCGCCACCGGCGCAACGACTGGCTCTTCGCGCTTCTGAACGACAGGCTGCTGCACCACATGTGCGGCAACCGGCTCCGGCTCGATTTTGACAGCAGGCTCGGCAATGCGAGTTTCCCGGCCAATGATTTCGTATTTCGCAACGTCGTAGATCAGCTCGTCCATGGCCGACAGCTTTTGACCGACGGGAAGCGCGGGCTCGACGTGGTCAGCAGGCGCCTGCATGGGCTCTACGAACTGCGCGGCAACAGGTGCTGGGGCCGCCACAGGCTCCTCAACCTTGGGAACGACAGGCGTGGGGCGCGGCGAACCGAAGTTGGCAAGCGGAAGACGAAGGCTGGAATAGTCGAGCGAAGAGCGGCGGGCGATGGCGGGCGCTGCCTGCACAGGCGGCGGAACGTCTTCGGCCACGGACATTTCCAGCTCGCTGGCCAGATCGATAGCCGCCTCGCCAGACGTCTCAGCCATCAGCTCCCAGTCGGGCTGGTGCGATGCAGAAGGATCGATATGATCTGCCAAAGGTGCGGAATAGACAGGCTCTTCCACTGGCGGTTCGACATAAGCGACGGGCTCGGGAACGTGAACCTCTGGCTCGACGTAGGCAACAGGCTCGACATAGGCCGGAGCCTGCTCAGCCGGTGCGGGCGCCTGCTCAACAGGCTGCTGCGGTGCATGGCGCTGGGCAACGTCGAACAAGGCAGCAACGGATGCCGGGTCATCGCTGAAATCGTCGCGCAGATCGGATTGCGCATGATGATCGGCGGCATGTTCCGCCACCAGATACTCTTCCGTATCGGCTGGCGCATACTGCTCCACGGGCACAAGCTCAGGCTCCTTGCGAGCGAAAACTGATTCGACGCGCTGCATGAATTCGTCAGCGGGAACCGACGATCGAACATCGTTCGCAGCATCAAGCGCTATCGGTTCGTAGCGTGGGGAATCGTAGATCGCGAATTCGCGAAGCAATTCATCTTCGAGATTGAATTCAGGCTCCCGGCGTTCGCCCGGATGCGGCGCAGCCGGAGAAGCAACGTGGGAAGGACGATCCTCTTGGCCAACCAGACGAGCCAATTGTGCCAGGGGATCGTTGTCAGCGAATTCTTCTGCCCGGTTGTCCCGGTTATACGCGACATTTTTTTCGACCATTACGTGTTCCACCATCTACGCATCACAGCTCTTGCCAGCGTATTATGAGCAAATAATGGTGAGATGTTATCGCATTTCGTCAGGCGCGTCCGCTCCTAAAAGCGACAGTCCAGATTTCAGTACGTTTGCGACAGCATTCACCAGCCCGAGTCTGGCAACGCTTAATTCTCGGTTTTTATCGTTAACAAAACGTAATTCTGGCTGATCTTTACCTTTATTCCAATGTCCATGGAAGGAACTGGCCAGATCATACAAGTAAAATGCCAGGCGATGCGGCTCATGGTTGAGCGCCGCAGATTCGATCAGGCGCGGGTATTCGGCCAGTTTAGCAATCAGCTGCAACTCATTGACATCGCTAATCAAAGCTGCACTCGACTGCATGGTTGACTGCGACACGTCGAGGTCTGGAAATGCCTCGTTCGCCTGCCGGAAAACAGACTTGCACCGAGCATGCGCATACTGCACATAAAATACCGGATTGTCCTTGGACTGCTCCGTTACTTTGGCAAAATCGAAGTCCAGAGGCTCTGAATTCTTCCGATAGAGCATCATGAATCGCACCGGGTCGCGCCCGACTTCATCCACAACATCGCGCAAAGTGACGAAATCGCCGGAGCGTTTCGACATTTTGACCGGCTCGCCATCACGAAAAAGTTTGACCAGCTGGCACAAAAGAACGGTCAGTTTCGACTTTCCTTCGGACACAGCACGCGCAACCGCCTCCAGACGCTTCACGTAGCCGCCGTGGTCGGCACCCAGAACATAGATCATCTCGCCGAATCCGCGATCATACTTGTCCTTGAAGTAGGCAACATCAGCGGCAAAATAGGTATAGGAACCGTCGGACTTGATCAGCGCCCGGTCCATGTCGTCACCGACTTCGGTGGAGCGGAACAGCGTCTGTTCGCGGTCTTCCCAATCGTCCGGCAGCTCACCCTTCGGCGGCGGCAGAGTGCCCTTGTAGACATGACCCTTGAAGGTCAGATCGTTGATGGCGGACTGGATAGGGCCGCCATGGCCCGCATGCAGCGTGCGCTCGGAATAGAACACATCGTGCTTCACGTTGAGCGCCGCCAGATCTTCGCGAATCATCACCATCATCGCGTCGATGGCCTTGTCCTTGACGATCGGCAGCCACTGCTCTTCCGGCATGGCCCGCAGCTTGATGCCGAATTCCTCGGCCAGCGTCTTGCCCAGCGGCACCAGATAATCACCAGGGTACAGACCCGGCGGAATGGCGCCGACATCTTCACCCAGCGCTTCGCGGTAACGCAGGAAAACGGAGCGCGCCAGCACATCGATCTGCGAGCCCGCATCGTTGATGTAGTATTCCTTGGTCACGCCGTAGCCGGCAAAAGCCAGCACATTCGCCAACGTATCGCCCACCACAGCGCCACGGCAATGGCCGACATGCATGGGGCCGGTCGGGTTGGCGGAGACATATTCGACGTTGATCGTCTTGCCCGCACCCACGGTCGAGCGGCCATAGTCGGCACCGGCTTCGATCATGCCAGCCAGCAGGCGCTGCCAGTATGCGACGGACACGCGAATGTTGATGAAGCCAGGACCGGCGACATTGACGCTGTCAACGTCCTCATCCTGTTCCAGTGCCGGAACGATAAGTTCCGCCAGCGCACGCGGGTTGGTGCCCAGCGGCTTGGCCAGCACCATCGCGGCATTGGTTGCGACATCGCCATGGCTCGGGTCGCGCGGAGACTCCACGGTGATGCGGCCGAAATCCACAGTATCGCGATGGGCTTTGACGAGGTCGATCGTCTCGAGCGCGTTTTTGATTCTGGTGTCGAAATCGGCAAAAAGGTTCATCATCATATACCTGCGCGAAGGCTGTCATCTACGTCCCGGTCATCTTGAAACCGGGTCTGCGGTTGCCGCTGCCTATCGTAAATCGGGGGTGTGGTCAAACAGCCGCTGGTGGGCTTTCAGTGCATAACTGTCGGTCATACCGGCCAGATAATCCCCGACGTGCCGGGCTTTTGCGGGTACGCTCATGCCCGGAATGCTGTCCACCCAGTAGTGGCTTTGCATTTCGGCGGGCGTTTCCATGTAACGATGAAAAAGATCGGTCACGATCTGCGTGGCACCGGCTCTGATACGCATGATATCGGCGTGACGATAAATGTGCGCAAACAGCAGCTTCTTGATCTGCTTGTCCGTTTGCGCCATCTCGGGCGAAAACGCGGCAACCGTGATGTCGGCATGGCGAATGTCGGCAGCCGAGGTCGGCTTCAGCTTGGCCAGATTGTGCTGCGCGACGCCGATAACATCCTCCACCATGCGGGTGATCTGCCGACGCATGATTTCATGGGCGAAACGGTCGTCGTCCAGCTTGGGATATTTCGCCCGCACTTCCGCCATCAGGCCACTCAGAAACGGCACTTCCTCCAGCATGTCGAAGGTCAGATAGCCTGCGCGCAAACCATCATCGATGTCATGCGTGTTATAGGCGATATCATCGGCAATCGCCGCGACCTGCGCTTCAAGGCTGGCAAAGGTGCCGATTTCGAGGTCCTGTAGCTGGCAATATTCCAGAATAGGGAGCGGCACGGGGCCGTGGGTGCCCTGCCCGTCTTTGTCCAGCAGCGGGCCATTGTGCTTGACGAGGCCCTCAAGCGTCTCCCATGTCAGGTTGATGCCGTCATATTCGGCGTAGCGCCGTTCCAGCTTGGTGACGATACGCAGAGACTGGGCGTTATGATCGAAGCCGCCATAGGGTGCCAGCATCGCATCCAGCGCATCCTCGCCGGTGTGACCGAAAGGCGTGTGGCCAAAATCATGAACCAGCGCCACACCTTCCGCCAAATCTTCGTCCAGCTTCAGCGCACGTGCCAGCGCACGAGCAATCTGCGCCACCTCGACAGTGTGGGTCAGCCGGGTGCGGTAATGGTCGCCATCAGGGCTGATGAAGACCTGCGTCTTGTGTTTCAGCCGACGGAAGGCGGTGGTGTGAACGATGCGGTCACGGTCCCGCTGAAAATCGGAACGCGTCAGGCTGGAGGCTTCTGGAAACAGACGTCCACGCGTCGTCCATGGATCGGTGGCATAGACCGCCCTCTCTCCGCTTCCGAAACCCAGTGCACGCTGATCGATTATCATTCCATATCCTGCTTTACGGCCATTGACCTTTTCCATTACCCTTCATACCTATCCTGAAGGTTGCCGCAAAGCGCGCTTGCCCGGTAACAAGGCTATAGACCATTAATTTGACTGGTTTATAATCGTCTTTACACAAACATTGCTCTCCGGTTCTTGACCCCGGTTGGAGAAACGACATGACCACAGCCATTACACTTTCCGAATCCGCCGCAAAACGAATCGCTCAGATCGTCTCCGCGGAAGCAGGTAAACAGACCCTGCGCGTCTCCGTAGAGGGCGGCGGCTGCTCCGGCTTTTCCTACAAGTTCGACCTTGACGGCGCACCGACGGACGACGACCTCGTCATCTCCAGAGACGATGCCAAAGTGCTGATTGACAGCATGTCGGTGGTCTATATGGAAGGCTCGGAGATCGACTTCGTTGACAATCTGCTTGGCCAATCCTTTCAGATCAAGAACCCCAACGCCGTCGCCAGCTGCGGCTGCGGCACCAGCTTCTCGGTCTGACGTTCCCCCTTATTACGCCTGTTGAAACATTGAAAACGGGTGGCATTCGCCAGCACTTGGTTTAAAACGGTCTCCATCAAAACATGGAATGTACGATGAAGATTGCCACCTGGAACATCAACGGCGTCAAAGCGCGCATCGAAAACCTGTGCCAGTGGCTGAAAGATTCGAGCCCGGACATCGCCTGCCTCCAGGAAATCAAATCCGTCGACGAGAACTTTCCCCGCCAGGAGATAGAAGACCTCGGCTACCATGTGGAAACACATGGTCAAAAAGGCTTCAACGGCGTTGCCCTACTGTCGAAGATCAGACCCGACGAAGTCAATCGCGGCCTGCCGGGAGATGATGCCGACGAACAGGCCCGCTTCATCGAAGGCGTATTTTCCGTCGAAGGCGGCGTCATCCGCGTCTGCTCGCTTTACCTTCCCAACGGCAACCCGCCCGACGATCCGGTCAAATACCCCTACAAGCTGGCATGGATGGAACGCCTGCGCCGCTTTGCCGAGGACCGCCTTCTGCTCGAAGAGCCGCTCATTCTCGCTGGCGACTACAATGTCATTCCAGAGCCGTTCGATTGCTACGATCCGCGCGCCTGGGAAGGCGACGCGCTGTTCCTGCCGCAGACCCGCGCGGCATTTCGCCGGTTGGAGAATCTCGGCCTGACCGAAGCGACACGCGCCACCACCGATGCCGCGGGTCTGTACACCTTCTGGGATTATCAGGCGGGCGCCTGGCCCAAGAACAACGGCATCCGCATCGACCACCTCCTGCTATCATCGCAAGCCGCCGACCGCCTCCAGTCCGTCTCCATCGAAAAACACGTCCGCGCCTGGGAAAAGCCATCCGACCACGTGCCGGTGTGCGGGTACTTTGATTATAATGCGGTTGGATGAGTAAGGGGCGATGGTGCGGGCGACGTTGACTGCCCATTGACGCATCATCTGGTTATACTCGCTGCTGTCCACAGACGCGCTTCGGCTGGACCTTGCTAGCCAATTGCCGGTGACGGAAGCAAAAGAATGTCCCCTAATTTAAACCGTACGGCGCGCAGGCGCCGTTTGCCTGCCACAGGCTCCGGCACTCCATACGTCTCGTTCTCTTTGGCATGACCGCTTAACGCTCCGGAGCCAGCCAAGCGTAGAGCGGTACACCGCGCCCTTACCCCGACATCCGATCAGCCCGACCCACAAAGCAAAACACCACCGGCTGATACAGTCAGCCGGTGGTGTTCATATCTAGCGCAATCGACGCCGGGCCATCAGAAGCGAAATTCGCCTCAACCCCGGTTCCCCTCACAAAAGAGCGGCGCCATCAGCACCACTCCTTCGGCGAAATCCCTAGTGCAGGATCTGGCTCAGGAAAAGTCGGGTGCGCTCGTGCTGCGGGTTGTCGAAGAATTCGGCTGGCGAGTTCTGTTCGACGATCTGGCCCTGGTCCATGAAGATGACGCGGTTGGCGACCTGGCGGGCAAAGCCCATTTCGTGGGTGACGCAGATCATGGTCATGCCGTCTTCGGCAAGGCCGACCATCGTGTCGAGAACTTCCTTGACCATTTCAGGGTCGAGTGCCGATGTCGGCTCATCGAACAGCATGATCTTCGGCTTCATGCACAGCGAGCGGGCAATCGCCACGCGCTGCTGCTGACCGCCGGAGAGCTGGCCGGGATATTTGTTGGCCTGCTCGGGAATCTTGACGCGCTTGAGGTAGTGCATCGCGATTTCTTCGGCTTCCTTCTTCGGTGTCTTGCGAACCCAGATCGGTGCCAGCGTGCAGTTTTCCAGAATGGTCAGATGCGGGAAGAGGTTGAAGTGCTGGAACACCATGCCGACTTCGCGGCGCACTTCATCGATCTTCTTCAGGTCGTTGGTCAACTCGATACCATCGACCTCGATCTTGCCCGACTGGTGCTCTTCCAGACGGTTGATGCAGCGGATCATGGTGGACTTGCCCGATCCCGAAGGACCGGCCACGACGATGCGCTCGCCCTTCATGACCTTGAGGTTGATGTCACGCAAGACGTGAAAGTCGCCGTACCACTTGTTCATGCCGGTGATTTCGATTGCAACGTCGGTCGCCGAGACATCCAGCTTTTTGACTTGGGTTTCTGCCATTGTTTTCCCCTTATTTCTTATGTCCAGTGTCGAGATGCCGTTCCATGAACAGCGAATACCGCGACATGCCGAAGCAGAATATCCAGAATATGAAGCCGGCGAAAATATAGCCGGTCATAGGTGTGACAGGTGTCGACCAGTTCGCATCCGACTGGTTGAGATTGACGATACCCAGGAGGTCGAACATGCCAATGATATAGACCAGCGAGGTGTCCTTGAACAGGCCGATGAAGGTGTTGACGATACCGGGAATGACGAGCTTCAACGCCTGCGGCAGCACGATCAGACGTGTCTTCTGCCAGTAGTTGAGACCGAGCGAATCGGCACCCTCATATTGTCCCTTCGGAATGGCCTGCAAGCCGCCACGAATGACTTCCGCCATATAGGCAGAGGCAAACAGTGCCACGCCCACAAGTGCACGCAGGAACTTGTCGAAGGTCCAGCCATCGGGCAGGAACAGCGGCAACATGATGCTGGCGAAGAAGAGGATTGTGATCAGCGGAATGCCTCTGATCACCTCGATGAAGGTCGTGCACAGCATCTTGATGACGGGCATGTTCGATCGACGGCCCAGTGCCAGCAGAATACCGAACGGCAAGGAGACGACGATCCCGCAAAACGACAGGATCAGCGTCACCATCAATCCGCCCCACAGCGGCGTTTCGACATGCGACAGACCGAAATGACCGCCGACCAGCAGGAAGAAGGCCACCACAGGCAGGACGATGAACACCAGAAGCGCGTTCAGGCCCTTGAACGGTGCCTTTGGAATGAGCATCGGAATCAGCAGCGCGACGAAGGCTGCCAGGACCAGAAGCGGACGCCAGTATTCGGATGAGGGATAGCGGCCGAACATGAACTGCGCGAACTTCGCATTGACGAAGGCCCAGCATGCGCCGGACTGCCCGTTCGGCAATGCGCCGCCCTGCTCCTGCGTCAGGCAGGCCGTGCGGTCGGTGCCCGTCCATGTGGCATGGATGAACAGCCACTGCACGAGCGGCGGGATGATGTAGACCAGGAATGCGATGGCCAGCACGGTTAAGACGATGTCTTTCGGCGTGGCGAACAGCTTGGTTCTCAGCCAGTGGGTGATACCCACCTGGCTGGAAGGAGCGGGCTCCGGCTGAACCATATTGGCGCGAACATAGGAGATTTGATGTGCTGTCATATTATCTCTCCACCAGCGCCATTTTCGCGTTGAACCAGTTCATGATCAGCGCGGTTGTCAGCGACAATGAAAGGTAGACCACAAGCCAGATGGCCACGACCTCGACGGCCTGCCCTGTCTGGTTGAGGATGGTACCGCCAACCGCCACGAGATCCGAGAAGCCGACGGCGACCGCCAGCGAGGAGTTCTTGGTCAGGTTGAGATACTGGCTCGTCAGCGGCGGGATGATGATGCGCATGGCTTGCGGCACGACGATGAGCCGCGTGATGTTGTTGCCACGCAGACCGAGTGCGCTTGCAGCTTCCGTCTGGCCCTTCGCAACGGCCTTGATACCGCCGCGAACGATTTCGGCGATGAAGGACGCGGTGTAGAAGGACAGCGACAGATAGAGCGACAGGAATTCAGGCGCAATGACCGATCCGCCGCTGAGGTTGAAGCGTCCGGCAACCGGATAATCGAAGGTCAGCGGTGCGCCCATCACAAGAAACGCCAGAACCGGCAGGCCGATGATGATGGCAGTGCCGACGATGCCGGTGCGGAATGGTTGACCCGTCTTCATCTGGCGGGCCTTGGCCCAGCGGTAGACGAAATAGGTGATGACGACGCCGACGAGGAAGGCCACCGGAATGAGCCAGGAGCCCTCACCCCACACCTGCTTCGGATAGAAGAAGCCACGGTTGTTGAGAACGGTGCCGAGAGGCAGCTGAAGCGAATCGCGCGCCTGCGGCAGAATGGTGATGACGCCCTTGTACCAGAAGAAAATGACCAGCAACGGCGGGATGTTGCGGAAGATTTCGACATAGGCCTGCGCCAGCTTGGAAATCAACCAGTTGTTGGACAGCCGCGCAATACCGACGATAAAGCCGATGATGGACGCAGTTATGATGCCGAGAAACGCCACCTGAAGCGTGTTGAGAATACCGACGACCAGTGCGCGGCCGAAGGTGCTGTCATTGCTGTAGGCGATCAGCGACTGGCCGATATCGAAGCCTGCTCTGCCATTGAGGAAGCCGAAGCCGGACGAAATATTGGCGCGCTGAAGATTGTGAACAGTGTTGGATGCAATCATCCAAACGAACAGCACGAGAAGAATGACTGTAACGACTTGATAAAAAATCGACCGCGCTTGCGGGTCGTAAATAATGGATGTCGCGCTTTTTGAGCTGGACTCCGGGTGGAGCGCTTTGCCTGCCATCGGCACCTTTCCCTCTGTGTGCTCTTTGCGAGCTTCTTTTAACTTATCGCATCGGCATCATGGTGCCCGAGCGTCGTTTTCGAGCTTCGGGCAGAAGCCAGTCGGGAGGCAGAGCGTTCGCCCCGCCTCCCGCGTAGAGATGCCGTGATCCGCTATTAGCGAACTGGCGGAGCGTACTGAAGGCCGCCCTTGTTCCACAACGCGTTCAGGCCGCGCTCGATCTTCAGCGGAGAACCGGCACCGACGTTGCGGTCGAAGACTTCGCCGTAGTTACCGACCTGCTTGACGATGTTGTAGGCCCATTCGTTGGTCAGGCCGAGGTCTGTACCGATCTTCGTGCCTTCTTCAGTGCCCAGAAGGCGCTTGATGTCAGGGTTGGCGGCAGACTTCTGCTCGTCCACGTTCTTCGATGTGATACCGAGTTCTTCGGCATTGATCATCGCGTAGTGAGCCCAGCTGACAACGTCGAACCACTGGTCGTCGCCCTGGCGAACGGCAGGTCCGAGCGGCTCCTTGGAGATGATTTCAGGCAGAACGATATTTTCGTCCGGCGTCTTCATCTTCAGACGGATCGCGTACAGGCCGGACTGGTCGGTGGTGTAAACGTCGCAACGGCCGCTATCGTAAGCGGAGGTGGCGTCGGATTCCTTTTCGAACACGACCGGGTTGTACTGAAGGTTGTTGGTCTTGAAGTAGTCGGCAAGGTTGAGTTCGGTGGTCGTGCCCTGCTGAACGCAAACGGCAGCGCCCGACAGCTCGAGAGCCGACTTAACGTTGAGAGCCTTCTTCACGACGAAGCCCTGGCCGTCATAGTAGTTGACGGTGCGGAAGTTGAAGCCGAGCGACGAGTCGCGGCTGACTGTCCATGTCGTGTTACGCGTCAGAACGTCGATTTCGCCAGACTGGAGAGCCGGGAAACGGTCCTTGGACGTCAATGGTACGAACTTTGCCTTGGTTGCATCGCCAAAAACCGCAGACGCGATCGCGCGGCAATAGTCAACGTCGATACCCGACCATTCACCCTTGTCATCAGGGTTGGAGAAGCCTGGAATACCGGAGCTTACGCCGCAGGTTACGAAGCCCTTGGACTTGACGTCTGCAAGCGTTGCGGCAGATGCAGCCGATGCAGCTCCGAAAACTGCTGCGCCAATGGCGGCTGACAGAAGTGCCTTTTTCATTTTTTCCCAACCTTTGTTTCTTATTTGTCATCGGAAGAAAGCCGCATATCTCGTGGTACGCGATCTGCTCCCCGCCTCACCTCCCGGTGCGCTCATCTATCACAATCGCAATTGCCGTCACGGTCAAGCCTCACCCCAAAGAATTGTGTCCAAAAAACGGATTTTTTCAAAAAGTGTCCCTTTTGTGGGCAAATGTCTAATAAATACGCTAAAACTGATTAAAAACTGCTCAAGCTGTCTGGCAGGTAGACCAAATTTTTCTCCATCATGATCGTCTTCCGTGCAATGCACGATCATTCGGCGTCATCCGAGGCTCACATTTGCGCCGTTGCAGACGATTCCCGCCCCGACACCTGTTTCGATAACGAAGTCTTGACCGCAACAGCCTTTGCGTCCCATTTTGCTGCCATCGATCACGTGAGAGACATTTCAGCATGACACCTAAGGACGGGCTTCCCAAGACCGCCGGCATCAACACGCGGCTGACCCATTTGGGCAATGACCCCGGCAGCTACCACGGCTTCGTCAATCCACCCATCGCCCGTGGCTCCACTGTGCTGTTTCCCAACGCGCAGACGCTGGTCAGCGAGGACCAAAAATACACCTATGGCACCCACGGCACACCGACGACGGATGCACTGTGCGAGATGGTCAACAGCCTCGAAGGTTCGGCTGGCACCATCCTCCTGCCCTCCGGCCTTGCTGCCGTTACGGTGCCGTTCCTGGCATATCTATCTGCGGGCGACCACGCGCTTATCGTCGATTCCGTCTATTACCCAAGCCGTCGCTTCTGCAACACGATGCTCAAGCAGTTCGGTGTCGAAGTGGAATATTACGACCCAGCCATCGGTGCAGGAATAGAGGCGCTTTTCCGTCCCAACACGCGGCTTTTGCATCTGGAGGCCCCCGGCTCCAACACGTTCGAAATGCAGGACGTGGCACTGATGTCCGAGATCGCCCATCGGCATGACTGCGTCGTCACCATGGACAACACCTGGGCGACCCCGCTCTATTTCAAGCCGCTGGACCACGGCGTCGATGTCTCCATCCACGCAGCGACGAAATATCCGGCAGGCCATTCCGATGTGCTAATGGGCTTTGTCTCAGCCAATGAAAAGCACTGGCAAAAGCTTGATCACGCCAACCGCGACCTTGGCCTCTGCGTCACCTCCGACGATGCCTATCAGGTTTTGCGCGGCATGCGCACCATGGGTGTGCGGCTGGAACATCATCAGAAAAGCGCGCTCGAGATCGCCCAATGGCTGGAAGCCCGCGACGATGTCGCGCAGGTGCTGCACCCTGCCCTCCCCAGCTTCCCGTCCCACGATCTGTGGAAGCGCGACTTCAAGGGCTCCAGCGGCGTCTTTTCCTTCGTGCTGAAGTCGGAGTCCGGACGTTTCAAGGAAACGTCGCACGCGTTCCTCGATGCGCTCTCTCTATTCGGCCTTGGCTTTTCCTGGGGTGGCTACGAGTCTTTGGCCGTTCCGGTCTCTTTGCGCGACCGTACGGTGGCGAAGGGCCCGACGGAAGGCCCCGTCATTCGCCTGCAAATCGGCCTGGAAGACGTGGCGGATATCAAGCGCGACCTCGAGGCAGGCTTCGCCGCCGCAGCAGCGGCCTGATAAAATAAGGGCGGCCCCGATGTCACAGGACCGCCCTTATATCAAAACTTCGGAAATTCCAGCTTGGCCGTATCGTAACCCAGTTCACCGGCTTTTTTCACCATTCGCGCCAGTTGCGGCTTGGACGGCACTTTGCGCGCGTAGATCCATAGTTTTTCCATCTTCGGATCGGCGCTGATGAACCAGCTGCGGTCGGGAGACTGGTAGAGCACCCAGTAATCCCAGGTGATGAACAGCGGATAGCGCACTCTCAACTTGGCTTTGGTCGTCCGGGCATCGGTCAGCGTGCCCACGCCTTCAATCGTCTTCAGCTTGCCCTGCGGTATTCCCTCGCGACAGCCATCCTGAACCTTCACTTGGTTTGGCGCATCGCCTTTCGAGTAGACCGTAAAGCCTGCCACGCAGCCATCCGTCAGCCACATCGGCGTGCGGCCGATTTCCAGCCATTTCCCCTGATAGTGCGACATTTGCGTTTGCACCACCGGTGCCTCCGCCTTGGCTTCTTCGATAAGGCAGGCACTCAGCCCGCAAAAGGCCAGCGTAGCTGCAAGCGGGCGAAGGAAACTGGTCATGGTTAACGCTCCGTTAATTCTGTTTGCAGAACAACGCCAATCCAGCTTCCCGGTTGCATGGCCCGGTATCATGAAACCGTGTTCGATAGCGGGCTCAGCCCGTCACAGGCCGACCGTCGGGATATTCCGCCGGTCCCTTGATTTCCAGCATGTTGCCGAAGGGGTCGTATATATAGAAGGAGTGCCCCATTCCCCGCGCCCCGCCATGCAGCGCCTCGCGGTGGATTTCCACGCCGTGGCTTTCCAGATGCGCTCGCAATGCGTCATGCTCGAAGGGCCCGGTCGCGATGCAGATATGGTCCACATTGCGTCCCCCCGCCACCGGCGGCGCCGCCTTGTGCCCACCCGGATGGGTGATATCCCACAAAACGATCAGCGAAGCACCGCACCACACCTGCTCCATGCCCAGCGCCGGATAGGTATAGCCGGGTCGGCAGCCCATCACCTCATGATAGAACCGCAACGCCTTCTCCATATCGTCCACCAACAGAACGACGTGATCTATCCCGACAAGTGAAAATGGTACGTCTGATGTCACTGATATCTCCTCCCGAGTCTTACGGAGGCCAGCTTCATCGATCCACGCAAACAATCAACCCGCAAAGTTGGGGGTCAATATCCTGCAGATAATCCGTCGCAAGAACGAAAAGATCGCAACGTCAGGATTGAGATTTAATGTGGGGAGAAAACACTCAAGTGGTACGCCCTAGGGGAGTCGAACCCCTCTTTTCAGAATGAAAATCTGACGTCCTAACCGATAGACGAAGGGCGCGTACACTTGTAGTGTGGCGCCCTTATAGTCAGAGGTTTTCGATACCGCAAGCGAGAAAATGCGCCTTTTGACAAAAAAATGACGGACCAGCCCAAAGCCCCTGCAAAACAAGGATTCCCTTTTCAAAACAGAGGGTTATTTTGCCTGTGGAAACCGGATGTGATGTGTTGATGGGGCATCAAGACGTTTGGGAGTCAACGAATCTGGCGAAACAGTCTTGGGCGTAGTGCATATGAAAGCACGGCCCCCACTGCCGTCATGAGAAGGAATTTCAAGCACTCGCCCCAGTAGCAAGCCACAGAAAAACCCTGCATGCGGCCCGATTTGATATCTGGAATTGAAAATACAGAACCAAAACACTGAAAATTACTGGCATGGTCACGGAATTGCTGTTTTTCCCGGGAGATTTTATCTCATACTAAAATAATGCCCTAC
This sequence comes from Agrobacterium sp. lyk4-40-TYG-31, assembly GCF_030209855.1. NCBI lineage: Bacteria > Pseudomonadati > Pseudomonadota > Alphaproteobacteria > Hyphomicrobiales > Rhizobiaceae > Agrobacterium > Agrobacterium sp. lyk4-40-TYG-31. The sequence goes on along the minus strand of NZ_JARVRE010000014.1, from coordinate 13,210 downwards.
AGCTCGCTCAAAAATTGCGGCTGGGCTGGCGAAAATGGTGATGTTGCCATTGGCGGCCAACCAGCGGCAAGGATGGGATAGACTGTGAGAAAGACCGGAGAAGGTTATAGAATGCCGAATGAAAGAAGACCCGTCATGCCGAATTTTCGGCGGTCCCTGATCGCGAAGATTTTCCTCGTCTCCTTTCTCAGCGTGCATGTCCCTCTGATCGCCCTGATCGTTTTCCTGCTGTTCGGCTTCGATACCGGGCCGGTGCCGGTGTTCACCCTTATCCTCGTGGCCACGCTCCTCGGCACCGCCGCGTGCCTTTATGCCATCTGGCACTTCATTCGCCCGCTGCATCATCTGGCCGGAGCGCTGCAACGCTATCCTCAGGACAAGAGCGTGCTAAAGCTTCAAACGACAGGCAATGACGAGATCGCCATCGTCACGGACGCCACAAAGTCGATGCTGTCGCAGGTCGAAGAGCTGGCAAAACAGCTGAAGCATCAGGCCACCACCGACTTCCTGACCGGACTTGCCAACCGTCGGCGACTGAGCGAACAGGTGCCTGCCATGCAGTCCCAGGCGGAGCGCGCCGGAGAACCCATCTCGATCGTTCTGTTCGACCTCGATAATTTCAAGCTGATCAATGACGATTACGGCCATGATGTCGGTGACAACGTCCTGATGATCGTCGGAGAGATCGTAAAAGATTCCCTGCGGCCTTATGATCTGGCGGCCCGTATCGGCGGCGAGGAATTCTGCATCGTCCTGCCGCGCACCTCGGGCGAAGATGCCCTCACCATTGCCGAGCGTCTGCGCGCCGCCTTCGAGGCAAGCTACCTCGATCCCCTGCCCAAAGGCCGCATCACCTGCAGCTTCGGCGTGGTGCAGGCAGGGCCCGGCGAGCGTTTGCAACAATTGCTGCGCCGTGCCGATACCGCGCTCTACCGCGCCAAGGATGCAGGCCGAAACCGGGTTATCGGCTCGTTTCTCGGCAGCAATGGCTGATTTGGCGCCGGGGTCTTGAGGCCCCGGCACCAGAAACCGCAGGAAGAATGGCGTGATTTGCTTGCGTTCCACGCTTTCTTCCCGCTATTAGCCAAAGCCATCGACAATTTTGACCAGATGGTAGACACCTCATGTCCCTTCCCGATAAAGCCTTTCCCGTCTCCTGGGATCAATTCCACCGTGATGCCCGTGCCCTTGCATGGCGTCTGGCCGGCCTGAACCAGGAGTTCAAGGCCATCGTCTGCATCACCCGCGGCGGCCTCGTTCCGGCAGCCATCATCTCGCGCGAACTCAACATCCGCCTCATCGACACCGTCTGCATCGCCACCCGCCATGACTACGTCAATCAGGGTGATACGCTGCTGCTCAAGGGCATCTCGCCGGAACTGATGGAAAGACAGGGCGAAGGCATCCTCGTCGTGGACGACCTGACCGATACCGGCAAGACGGCGCTCGAAGTGCGCGAAATGCTGCCAAAGGCCCATTTCGCCTGCGTCTACGCCAAGCCCACCGGCGTCCCCACCATCGATACCTTCATCACCGAAGTCAGCCAGGACACATGGATCTACTTCCCCTGGGACCTCGGCTTCACCTATCAAGAACCCATCGCCAAGGGCGCACCGGGCTGAGGTTACGGACGCTTTATGGATTTGAAAGGGCTGCCTGAGGGTGGCCCTTAACTCAAAGTCGATAGTGGCGTTAAATCATCTCGCTGTAGATATGTTTGAGACGCGTTATACGCGCTCATCTGTTGCGAACCTTTGAAATCTAAGATGTCGAGAAACTGTCGATTTAATTGTGGTTACGTCAAAGGTGAAAGTCCGCAATTGGCCCAAAGCAGACATCTTGTCGCCGTCTCAATGCACCAACTAATGTCGCCTAGATGCTTTCGAAAAATCTAAGATCGCCGCCGAGACCTCTTTTGGCTTACCTTGCTGAAGCGAATGGCCCGCCACAGGAATGGTATGCGATCCACTCAGATTGGGAACAAGCGTCGGCATTTCCGCGATGATCTTTACTTCGCAGCATTTCTCAACCATCAACTCGGTATGGATTCAATTTTCTCGGCGTTAGGTCGTCGCAGGTTGAACAGATTACCAAACAGGATCAAACCCGCGCCGACTGCTGTGAAGCCGTCTATCGCCTCGGCATACAAGAAATACCCGAGTACAGCGGATAATGGCACTCGCAGATAGTCCATAGGCATCACAACTGTGGCGTCTGCATGGGCCAAGGCCTTGGCCATGCAAAAGTGGGCAAATGAACCAGCAAATGCGAACAGGACTATCCAGGGCCATGTTGAAGCCGAAGGCCAAAGCCACACGTTCAGTGCCGGAACGAGGCCGATGATCGATTGGATTATGAGCATCCAGAAAATGATCTTCGTGGCACTGTCGGAGCGCGTCAGCGCCTTTGTGGAGATGAAAGAGATTGCGAACGCGAAGGCAGCTCCCAGCGTTATCAAATGGCCTGGATTGAGAGGCGCTACGCCCGGACGCACAATTAACGCGACGCCCGCCAAGCCAAAAAGGATGACGATTCCCTTCCGCCATGTCAGTCTCTCGTTCAGGAATATGGCAGCAAGGAAAGCAGCCCAAATAGGCGCAGTGAATTCAATCGATATGACTTGAGCCAATGGGATTAGCGTCAATCCCATTAACCATGCATATTGTCCCACGTAGTGAGCAACGTTGCGGCCGATGTGCCTGGGCAGGATACTGGTTCGCATCGCCCGGATTCCGCCCTCTCGATAAACCAGTGGCAACAGCATAAAAAAGGCGATGATGGAACGCATTTCCATGACTTGGAAGACGTCAAGCTCGAGTGTGATGATACGCCCCGAAACGGACATTAGAAGTATCAACAACAAAGATGCCACCATCCATGCTGCCGCTTTGGCGGTCGATCGACTGTTATCCATGTAGCGGGCTTTCAAGTTTCAAGTGATGGCTGGGGATCAATTACCAGCGATAGATCACCAGGAACGTTTCTCGGAGGCACGGTTTTCCCCTAAACTATTGCAGTGGAAAAGTCATGCAGCGGCGCTGCTGGTACTCATCGATCGCAATTTCCTCAATTGGCGCATTGCCGCCAAGGCTGCATTTGGCCCGTTGCGGACGTCGGCCGTCGCAAAAATTGGCCGCGAAACTCTGAGTTTTGCGACCGAATTCTGCGACGGAAATTCCCTTTTGATTTCTGCGGTGGCCGATCTGTCGCGAAACTTAGGAGATTCGCGACGGCGCATCCTCGCCTCTATCGTAACTGAAGCGCGCGATCCGTCCCACATTATCACGCGGAATGGGCCATAGCTCGGCCCAGAAATGATCGCCAGCGTGGTCGATCAGCCTGTATTTGGAAAATCCGCGCGGTAGATTCACGTCGACCAACGCGCCAATGTCCATGTCGAACAGTTTCTGCCGTCCCTTCCAGGGATCAGTCGTCTTGTAAACGGAGGAAAGAATGCAGAAGCGGCCGGATGCGGTAAACCTACCTTCGATGCCATATTTCTTCTCGTCGCCCGTGCGCGTGTAGTCCTGCATGAATGGCAGCGATTTTACCCGGCCATCCGGGCCAATTTCCGCGATGCCGCTGCATGGATACCCATATTTGGGCGAGTCACCGTGTCCTTTGGTGTAGACGTAAACGCGGCCGGCACGCAGCAGCGCCTGGTTGATATAAGGTCTATAAGAGTGGAAGAAATGATGATGCGGAAAATCCTCGGCGACCAGTTGAAGAAGATCGTCGCCTGTCGGGGCTTTGAGCGGATCGGAACTGGTGCCGAACAAACGCTTCAACAGTGAACCGCCGCCACTTGGCGCAGGCGCGACCGGAAATGCGGACCAACTTGCCGTTCGATTCTCGATGTCAACGGAAAGGAACGCCAGCCATCGTGTCGATGACGCCGCCTGTAATGGCACCGCGATGACATTGCCCTCCGCGACCGGGTGAACCGCGTAACCGGGGTATAGGGCGCCGGTCTTATCCTCATGGACTCTCACTCTTCCAAGAGGTTGCGCAATTTCAATGGCATAGGGCTCATGCGTTTGCGAGGCTGGCACCAGCAGGGCGCGGTCGCTGCCCGTGAGGTACAGCGTTGAATCGCCGATCGGCACCGCGACATGCGTGTTAAACGCGGCAGCGTCGCCATGCCGTATGGGAAAGTGCCGCGCCAGATCGCGAACAAGCACCGCCCCCGAGGCAATAAGATCGATCTGAAAAATCTCATCCCCGCGATCAATAACCCGCTTGGGCTCGAACCACGTCGAACAGCGGATCGCCAGTCGTCCATCCGCCATAGCCATAGGATTGAGGAAGTAAAAATCCTTGACCCGCGATTCTGAAACGCCGACGCTCGCAGCGATGGTCGCTTTGTCTATGACGTACTCCTGCTCCAGATGTAGGTCGATCACAATTACCTGCTTATGTATGCGTTTAGTTCCAACTCCAAATTTGCGACGTCGCAGAATAGCGAGTTTTGCGACAGCCGCAACGTCCGGTGTTGGCGCAAAGCAGTTAGGATATTCATAGCGTAAACTATTCAGATATTTAGGCGGTGCGGGAATTCCATTCCGTTGCTAGAACGGCATAGATGTACTCATCTCCCCACACATCTCTGAAGCGGTCGTTCTGGATCAAATGTGCTTCCCGACGCAGTCCTAGGCGTTTCACCACACCGACGGAACCGGCGTTTGCCGCATCCAGTCGAGCGAAAATTCGGTGAAATCCGAAAGAGGAGAAGCCTGTGTTGATCATAGTGGCAACTGCTTCCGACGCATATCCATTTCCGGCAAAGGCTGGATTGAAAATGTATCCAACCTCGCCCTGCAACGCATCTATATTTGCCAGTTTTAACAGCACTTCACCCATCAGCGCATGGTCGTCCTTTCGCTCAACCGCCAGTCGATAGACGTCGCCATCATGATCGAATGGAGCATCCAATAACCTCGAGAATTGCTCTTGCAAAGCATCTCCCATCGGAGGTGCCGCGTAGAGATAACGGTAAACCTCTGGCAGAGAGTGGTACACAGCATAGTCGGGGAAATCACCGCTTACAAATTCGCGCAGGATAAGGCGGTCAGTCGACAGCGGTAGGCGTGGTCTTTGAAATTGCATCAAGCATCCAATCTGATCGCTTGCCCCATCGCCAAAACTTGGATGAAAGCAGTCGTTTTTTATGGCCTCTAAATAAGGTCGTCTTCCGCTATTAACAATGACCGCTCTTGGCGCAAAACTGACGTCTACAGTTGGCCCGAAGCGGTCATAGATGTGACCTGATAGATATCTTCACGTTACGCTAAGGCGAGTGCACTACATCACTCTCCTTAAAAGTAGAATCTTGGGCAAGAGGGAGAAAATGGTAGACCTGCACGATATTATCGTATGCTTTTTTATCGCCTCTATGGCATCCGGCGCATTGTTGCTGAACCGCTTTATTTATCCGTTTTGGTTTCCCTATCTTCCAAACTGGAAATCCGCATACATCGCATCAGTCTTGGTTTTTGTAGGCTTATTTTTTTCGCTTCTGTTGAGCTGACGAGGAACAACTGCACTTCGCGCGATGACCGCTTCTGGCCCGAAGCGGTCATTCGCCCAGTTTCCTCACGATCTCCACAACACTTTGTTCGACAGACAGAAGGGAGGTATCTATGCGCAGATCGGGTATCCAAGCCTCATAGTGCCTGTTCTGGATTGCCGCCCACGATGGCGGGGATAGTCCATCAACAGAGGGTAGTCTTGTCTCGGCGCGATGACGGTGGACCGCAGCATCGGAGCAAACGATTTCGACCTCGATGAATTTAGTACCAGACTCAGCGGCTACGTCTCGAAATGCATTTCGAGTTGTAGGTAAAGGATTCACGGAGTCTGCGATCACCGTGTGCCCGAGCCGCAGGTTATCGGTCGCCAATCGATAGACTGTCACATACCCGCTTGGGCCAACACCCAGCCCTTCCGCTAATGGTGCGGATGTACGGATTGCCTGCTCGACTGTGTCCACTCTCAGATAAAGCGCTCTAATTCTCCGCGCCAACGCTTGAGCAACGGTGCTTTTTCCTGATCCAGACAGTCCGCCAAAAATTATAAGCATTGTTCCTCTCCGCCCCGCCAATGCTAACCTAACGAAATTGACTTTCGATGTCTCCTATTGGCGCACAGCGAACGCGCTGTCGCGAATTTCCTGGTCTTAACGAAAAAATGAGAACCCCACGACCGATATTTGCAACGGAAAGCATTCCATATTTCAGGTATTAAGCCCGGCCTGCGAACGGCCCTTTTAGGTTTGTAAAGGCCTATCTGCTGATGCACCGCTAATTGTGGAAATCAGGTTCTGTTGCTTGTACACCACACCGAAAAAAACGAAAAAACGCGATAAATCTGCCATCCGTAACGTAAGGTAGTCGGCGTCGAACTTTCTAAAATTCATCCAAGTGCCTGAATTTTATAGGTGCTTTTTCTTTCCCCGTTTTCCACAGCCGCCCCACACAATATCTTGTGGTTAACAAACGCTTGCAAACTAGGCCTTGACGGAATCACCACATATCCGCAAGGTAATGCTCATGTTGCGGCGGCAACGGAATCAGGTGTTCCACCTTCGGTTCTCATCAGTTTCAGTTCACGCGTTTGTCTTGCGTTCCGGCCATGAGGGGGTGAGCGCAATCGGCTGTCTGTGAACTGGCTTTGCTGCCAAAACAAAATGCGGGATATATGGCGACAACAAACTGTTAATACTATATATAGTATGCTTGCAGCCGAAATCACCACGAGATAGAGGAAGCGTCATCCAACGGATGATGGTTTCACCGGCAACACAACAAACCGGCGGCGCGCGATAAGGTGCGACGCTGGAGCGATTTTTTGCGCCCTGCCCATAGGCGCCCAAGGACGAGGAACAAAGACAATGCGCATCGAACGCCGCTTCACGAAGCCCGGCCAGTCTGCCTACGCGGAAATCGAATTCCACAAGGCCGTGAGCGAGATCAAGAACCCGGATGGTTCCATCGTTTTCCGTCTGGCGGATATCGACGTTCCCGCGCAGTTTTCCCAGGTTGCGACTGACGTTCTGGCGCAAAAATATTTCCGCAAGGCAGGCGTCCCTGCCCGCCTGAAGAAGGTTGAGGAAAACGACGTTCCTTCCTTCCTCTGGCGTTCCGTTGCCGATGAAAAGGCAATGAAGGACATTCCCGAAGACGAGCGCTACGGTTCTGAAATCGATGCGCGTCAGGTGTTCGACCGTCTGGCCGGTACATGGGCTTACTGGGGCTGGAAGGGCAAATATTTCTCGACCGAAGAAGATGCGTCCGCCTTCAAGGATGAGCTTGCCTACATGCTGGCCACCCAGCGCGTTGCGCCGAACTCTCCACAGTGGTTCAACACCGGCCTGCACTGGGCCTATGGCATCGATGGCCCCGGCCAGGGCCACTTCTATGTCGATCCCTTCACCGGCAAGCTGACCAAGTCCAAGTCGTCCTACGAACATCCGCAGCCACATGCCTGCTTCATCCAGTCCGTCGAAGACGATCTGGTCAATGAAGGCGGCATCATGGACCTGTGGGTGCGTGAAGCACGCCTGTTCAAATACGGCTCCGGCACCGGCTCCAACTTCTCCTACCTGCGCGGCGAAGGCGAAAAGCTGTCGGGCGGTGGTCGTTCCTCCGGCCTCATGAGCTTCCTCAAGATCGGTGACCGCGCAGCCGGTGCCATCAAGTCCGGCGGCACCACCCGCCGTGCGGCCAAGATGGTCGTCGTCGATGCCGATCACCCCGATATCGAAGCCTACATCGACTGGAAAGTGAACGAAGAGCAGAAGGTTGCCGCCCTCGTCACCGGCTCCAAGATCGTTGCCAAGCACCTGAAGGCCATCATGAAGGCCTGTGTCAACTGCGAAGCCGATAACGGCGATTGCTTCGACCCTGCCAAGAACCCTGCCCTGAAGCGCGAAATCCGCGCTGCCAAGAAGGACATGGTTCCTGAAAACTACGTCAAGCGCGTCATCCAGTTCGCCCAGCAGGGCTATAAGGATATCGAATTCAAGACCTACGACACCGATTGGGATTCGGAAGCCTACCTCACGGTTTCGGGCCAGAACTCCAACAACTCCGTGTCACTGAAGGATGACTTCCTGCGCGCCGTGGAAGACGATGGCGACTGGAACCTGACCGCCCGTAAGGACGGCAAGGTCATGAAGACGCTGAAGGCTCGCGCGCTCTGGGAAAAGATTTCCCACGCCGCATGGGCATCGGCTGATCCGGGCCTGCACTTCAACACCACCATGAACGACTGGCACACATCGCCAGCCGCTGGCCCCATCCGCGCATCAAACCCCTGCTCGGAATACATGTTCCTTGACGATACGGCCTGCAACCTTGCCTCGCTGAACCTGCTTCAGTTCAAGGACGCCAAGACAAAGAACATCGACATTGCCGACTACGAACACGCCGTTCGTCTGTGGACCGTCGTTCTCGAAGTTTCCGTCATGATGGCGCAGTTCCCATCCAAGGAAATCGCCGAACGCTCCTACGAATACCGCACGCTCGGCCTCGGCTATGCCAATATCGGCGGCCTGCTGATGTCCTCCGGCATCCCATACGATAGCGATGAAGGCCGTGCGATTGCCGGTGCCTTGACCGCCATCATGACCGGCGTTTCCTACGCAACATCGGCTGAAATGGCTGGCGAACTCGGCCCCTTCCCGGGCTTTGCACCCAACCGCGACAACATGCTGCGCGTCATCCGCAACCATCGCCGCGCCGCTCAGGGCCTCGCCTATGGCTACGAAGGCCTGTCGGTAAATCCTGTGCCTCTCATCCATGCCGATTGCACGGATGCAGACCTCATCACCCACGCGGTTGCCGCATGGGATAAGGCTCTGGAGCTTGGCGAGAAGAACGGCTACCGCAACGCCCAGACCACCGTCATCGCGCCGACAGGCACGATCGGCCTCGTCATGGATTGCGACACGACCGGCATCGAGCCTGATTTCGCACTGGTGAAGTTCAAGAAGCTGGCCGGTGGCGGCTACTTCAAGATCATCAACCGCGCTGTTCCAGAATCCCTGCGTTCGCTCGGTTATTCGGAAAGCCAGATCGCCGAAATCGAAGCCTACGCAGTCGGCCACGGCAACCTCAACCAGGCACCTGCCGTCAACCCATCGACGCTGCGAGCCAAGGGCTTTACCGACGAGAAGATCGAAGCCGTCAACGGCGCGCTGAAGGCCGCCTTCGACATCAAGTTCGTCTTCAACCAGTGGACGCTCGGCGCCGACTTCCTGAAAGATACCCTGAAGGTTTCCGACGACCAGCTCGCCGACATGAGCTTCAACCTGCTGGAACATCTCGGCTTTGCCAAGAAGGACATCGAAGCGGCCAACGTGCATGTTTGCGGCGCGATGACGCTGGAAGGCGCACCGTTCCTGAAGGACGAGCATTTGCCTGTGTTCGATTGCGCCAACCCTTGCGGCAAGATCGGCAAGCGCTACCTCTCGGTGGAATCCCACATCCGCATGATGGCGGCAGCGCAGCCCTTCATTTCGGGTGCGATTTCCAAAACCATCAACATGCCGAATGATGCAACGGTGGAAGATTGCGGCGCAGCCTACATGCTGTCCTGGAAGCTGGCGCTGAAGGCCAACGCTCTCTACCGCGATGGTTCCAAGCTGTCCCAGCCGCTCAATGCATCGCTGGTCGAAGACGATGACAACGAAGATGCGATGGAAGAGCTGATCGCTCAGCCACAGGCCGCCCAGGCCGTCACCATCACCGAAAAGATCATCGAGCGCGTTGTCGAGCGTGTCAGCCGCGAGCGTGAAAAACTGCCGAACCGCCGTCAGGGTTACACCCAGAAGGCAGCCGTGGGTGGACACAAGGTCTATCTGCGCACCGGCGAATTCGGTGACGGTCGCATCGGCGAAATCTTCATCGACATGCACAAGGAAGGCGCTGCTTTCCGTGCAATGATGAACAACTTCGCCATCGCCATCTCGCTCGGCCTGCAATATGGCGTGCCGCTGGAAGAATATGTGGAGGCCTTCACCTTCACCAAGTTCGAGCCAGCCGGCATGGTCATCGGCAACGATGCGATCAAGAACGCGACATCGATCCTCGACTACGTCTTCCGCGAACTCGCCGTCTCCTACCTCGGCCGTCACGATCTGGCCCATGTGGATACGTCCGACTTCTCGCAGACGGCACTCGGCAAGGGCATCGAAGAAGGCAAGACCAACCTCGTCTCCACCGGCTGGACCCGCGGTTACAAGCCAACGCTCGTCTCCAACACCCCCGAGCGCGCCTCCTCCGAGCCCAAGGGTTCGGCAACAGCTGCCCCTGCCCGCGCCTCCGGCACGGTCACGCAGATCTCCGGCAACACGGTCCGCAAGCTCGAACCCACCGTCGCCATCTCCACCTCCGAAGTCGTCGCCTTCAAGCGTGACTACGAGGAACGCGCCAAGGAATCGGTAGAGATCGAAGAAGGCCTCGCCACCGAATCCGAACAGGCCGCCACCGCTCTCTTCTCCGACAAGGCAGCAGCAGACGCCGCATCGGCCAAGACGGAAGCCAAAAAGAAGGAAGCCGAACGCCGCATCCGCTCGATTGCCCAGGGCTACACGGGCAACATGTGCTCCGAGTGCCAGAATTTCACGATGGTGAGAAATGGGACTTGCGAGAAGTGCGATACGTGCGGCGCGACGAGTGGTTGCAGCTGATATAGGTGCTACATTAAAGAGACATCTTTTATCAAAGAATCATTTCAGGCGGCTCGTAACCGCCTGAAATGATTTATGGGATCAAATCGACGCAAACCCAAGGTACCTATATCGTTGCTGGAGAGAAGTATGTCTTCTACCGCCATTTTAATAGGAAATGCGAGCTACCAAAGCGAGAATGACCTGCCGTGCTGCCAACAGGATGTCGAGGCAATGCACGACCTACTAAATGCGACCGGCAGGTTCGATCACATAGTTGACTGCATTAACGTTGATGCTGATGCAATGCGCGACGCTGTTCGAAATGCCCTGCCTGCAGAAGAAAAGAAAAATGAAGTTTTTTTCTTTTTCTCTGGTCATGGCGCACAGATTGAAGGTGAGTTTTATTATTGCGGAACAACCTTTGACACTAGGCGGCCCAATGAAACAGGTGTGTCGCACTCGGAGCTCCATGGGCTTTTTAGAACAGCTTCCCCTACCACTTTGGTTGTTGTGATAGATGCCTGCTACTCGGGAATGCCGTTAGTCAAGAGAGAGGTGCCACCACCCCCTTTGGTCAAAGACGGCTTCAGTAACGTTTTTCAGTTCTCTTCATCCATGAACGATCAGACATCGATGGGCGGGATTCCTCTCAGCGACTATACACGTGCGTTTATCGAAGCGAGCATTCGCAAGACAGAGGGAGCGATCTTCTACACTGACCTTTCGAACACTTTGCGAGACAACTTCATACACAATAACGGTCAGACTCCTTTCTTTGTCTATCAGGGGACTGGTCGCGAAACTTTAGTAGATGATGCCAAGACGTTAGACGAATTTCGAAAACGAATAATGCTGCAACTCGGCCAAGCTGAGGCCAATCACAGTGACGCACCTTTCGTTACCGATGCTGAAAGCGACCACGAGGATGTGGCAATAACGACCCCGCCATCGCCGATGCAACGTCTTTTAGCAGCAGAAAGTCGGATCGGCTCACCGCTACAGGTCAAGGAACTGATAGGAAGTCTGTTTGATGGACTGAAAGAGAACCTTAGTAGTCCGAAGTTCTCAGAGTTTTTTGATGTAGAGATCAGTGAGTATCCTCGGTACTACGAGAAAATTAGCGACGAATTTATGATCCGCGTCCTTTCACGCGAAAAGCGTCCTGATAGGCTTGTGACAGCTGAGATCAAAAGAGAGAAACGCAAAAATAACCCTTGGGAAGCTGCTAGTTTCGGTTTACTAGAGGCATTACGCCACGACTATATCGACCGTTTCGACCTAGAACTAAACTGCTCTTTGGAACGGGCTCAAATCAAAATAAGCCTGATCCCAAAGTTTAGAACACTTCAACGCCTCATGCTTGTAGTTAGTTGTGCGCCCAGCCTCCAAAATTGCTACGTATTTGAGATGGTCATAAAACATCCAAGAACAGACTGGGATGCTTTTAGTTCTGAGGGAGAGGAGCTTGTTAAACGATGGTACACTTTAAGTTGGGATGACCCGTCAGTATCGCTAGTCGATAAAATATGCGAAGGACTAATCACCAGTGTTGAAAATCACATTGATGAAACGACCGAGCGTCTTGCAGATCGATGAGTATTGACTTCGGATAATATCCCACAATACTCTCAGCTGTTCACTAGTCGTGACGAAATGCAAAGAGCACAGCGAACCCCTATCTCTCCCCCTGTGGGAGAGATAGCAATTTCAACATCTTAGCTGAAAGCTAAGTGTTAGAAATTGCCAGTGAGGGGTCCTACCCCACCCACAAACAGAAAACGAAACCCAACCCTACATCCGCCGCGCTTCTAGCCGCCGCTTATCCCGCTCGACATATTCAAAGCCCATGCTCGTCAACCGGAACTGTCGTTTCTGAAATTCGCCGCGAATCTGGATGAAGCCCTGCTCTTCGGCTTCGAACAGCGTCTTTAGCCCCGTGCCTTTCGGTGGGGTCTGCCAGTCGGTGCCGACGGCGGCGTGAAGCAATACCATGATCTTGATAATGGGAGGTCTCCATGGCTGGTACGGCCAGCCGTGTTGCGTCGCGAAACGTCGTCATCTGCTAACCGCCCACTCCGGCATCCGAAGTGCGGGTGCCGGACGGTGGTGATGCAGCCTGGACTTATTTCTTCTTGGTGGTGCTTTCGCTGGCTTTGACCTGCGAACCGAGTGTCGGAGCGGCAACGGGTGCGGCCTTGTCCTTCTTCGGTTTTCTGACTTCTTTGTTGCTGCGAACTTGACCCTTGGCCATTGGATTCTCCCGGTTTGGTCCCGTAACTTAGCCGCCATATGGTGGCCAAACGCAAGAGATTTCTGATTGCACCCACCATGTGAGATGCTTTCGTCGGCGCAGTTGGCCACCCCTCACCTGAAAACCCTATGAATTGGCATCGCTCATCATGATTTTTCGACCGTTTCGGTAGACCCGGGATGATCGGGAGGCGTAACCCGCCTGTCATGATGAACAGAGTACGCCGCTCACCCCCCTCTGCCTTGCCAGGCATCTCCCCCTCAAGGGGGGAGATCGGCAAGAGGCGC